>JBMTLM010000171.1:0-4737 GCA_049431185.1 Bacteroidia bacterium
AGAGGCGCTTCGCTCATTGAGTTGCTGCACACCGCCACTTTAGTACACGATGATGTGGTGGATGATTCCTCGATGCGTCGTGGATTCTTCTCCATCAATGCCCTATGGAAAAACAAAATCGCCGTGTTGGTTGGCGACTATTTGCTATCACGAGGCCTGCTGTTGAGTGTCAAGAACAAGGATTGGCAATTGCTGGAAATTGTTTCAGAGGCCGTGAGAGAGATGAGCGAAGGTGAGTTGCTACAAATCGAAAAGGCTCGCAGGCTCGACATCACAGAGGAAGTTTACTTCGATGTGATCCGACAAAAAACTGCATCGCTCATTGCGTCGTGTTGCGGTGTTGGTGCAGCCTCTTCCGGAGCCGATGAAAGCACGGTGCAGCAAATGCGTGATTTGGGTAGTCTGATCGGAATCGCTTTCCAAATCAAGGATGACCTGTTTGATTACGAAACCGCCAATAAAACCGGCAAGCCATCGGGCATTGACATCAAGGAGAGTAAAATGACCTTACCGCTGATTCACGCCCTTTCCAAGGCATCATTCTTCGAGAAAAGAAACATTATCAGCATTGTGGGCAGCAAGACTTCCGACGAGCGGAAAATACGCAAGGTCCTTGATTTCGTCAACGAAAAAGGCGGATTGACCTATGCACGGCAGCAGATGGATGCTTATGTCTCTAAGGCATTGGCGGTTTCCGAATCATTTCCGGATAGTGCCTACAAGTCCTCATTTTGTGACCTCATCAGGTATACCATCGAGCGCGACAAATAAAATTTGTACCAATTGAAAAGTATGTATGTTTTTCGGTGGGCCATGTTGTTCATTGCCTGCCACATTCTCCTGGTGGTGGCCACGCCGCTAATCAGTGTCAATGGTCTATTGTATCCGCTGCGTATCGACTCCACCTATGTGGCACAAATGCAAAACGCCGGCGACTCCTCCTTTTTCGGTCAGCCAACACATCCCAAACAAATCGGCATCAACTATCATCGAATAACTTTCGGCAGAACGGGTGAACCGGTTTTGCAAGGCTGGATGTTGTTTGATTCAAGCAAAGTCACGGCACCCATGATTTGCATCATTCCTGACATATCAGAGAGCAAAGTGTGCTACGTACAGGATATGATGGAATTTCATGCCCGAGGGTTTCACGTTTGCGTGATTGACATGCGTGGTCAGGGCGACAGTGAGGGGGACTATTACGACCCTGGGCATCAAAGTGCTTTTGACTTGACAGCACTCACACAACGATTGGAGTCATTAGAGCAGGTAGAATATGTGGCGTGCCTGGGTATTGGTACCGGTGCGGGTATCTGCATCAAAGCAACGGAAGACACATCCTTCAGTGCCGCTGCATTGATTTTGCAAAACACCCCCGAGAGTTTGGAAAAATTGTTCCATAAGACCATGACCAACGAATGGGGACCTTTGATCTACCCGTTCATGCCCATTGTACAACGATCCTACGAGCGAAGTGTCCAATTGGATTTCCACAAACACCGTTACGCACGTATCATGGCCAAAACAAACCTGCCGTTCCTTTCGGTGGCGGCCGGATTTGTAACCGAATCGATGCTGGATGACATCCGAGCCGTGCACGAGGCGGGACCTTTTGCCAAGAAAAAGATGTTTTTTGAGGTCCAACCGGATCCACCGGGTTTATTCCATAACTACAGCCGAAAATACTATGACCAGATTTGTGGATTTATCATTTCTTCGCGGCAGTCCCCTGTATTTAAGTCCCGTATAAAAAAACTGGCCACTGAATAAATTGCGCGCCCGGTAGCCATCTTTTCCTTAACTTTGGTATCCTTTTTTCGGGCCGTCAAATTGATTAGCAAGGAAACCATAGACCAAATCATGAGTACCGTCCGCATTGAAGACGTGGTGGGCGACTTCATTTCCCTGAAGAAAAGGGGGGTCAATTTGTTGGGCATATGTCCTTTTCACAACGAAAAGACACCGTCATTCAATGTATCTCCCGTGCGGGGCATCTACAAATGCTTCGGATGCGGCAAAGGTGGTAATGCCGTGAACTTCATCATGGAGCACGAGCACTACAGCTATCCGGAGGCTTTGCGCTACCTGGCCCGCAAATACAATATCGATATTCAAGAAGAAGAACGTTCGCCCGAATTCGATCAAGAACAGATGGAGCGGGAATCGTTGCTAGCAGTTACCGAATATGCAAGCCAGTTCTTCAAAAAGCAAATGCATGAAACCGATGAAGGTCGTTCGGTGGGCCTCTCCTATTTTTCGGAGCGCGGCTTTACCGATGAGATGATCGAGCGGTTTCAGCTGGGTTATTCGCCGGAAGCCTGGAGAGCCTTTACGGATGATGCCGAAGCCGCAGGCTACAAATTAGAGAAACTGGAAAAAACAGGGCTCACTGTTGTCAGTAACGATAAAAAATTTGATCGTTTCCGCGGCAGGGTCATATTTCCCATACACAATGTGGCTGGCAAGGTCATCGGATTTGGTGGCCGGATTTTGAAAACAGATGCCAAAGCGGCCAAGTACCTCAACTCACCCGAATCCGACATCTACCACAAGAGCAAAGTACTGTATGGACTATTCCAGTCGCGCAAAGCGATTGTGGAAAAGGATGTATGCTTTTTGGTGGAAGGTTATACCGATGTGATTTCGATGCACCAAAGCGGCATCACCAACGTGGTGGCCTCTTCCGGAACCGCCCTCACTCCTGACCAGATACGACTCATTCGTCGATACACCAAGAATATCACCATCCTCTACGATGGCGACCCTGCCGGCATCAAAGCATCCCTCAGGGGAATCGACCTCATCCTCGAAGAGGGCATGAATGTGCGTGTGGTATTGTTTCCGGATGGCGATGATCCTGATTCGTTTTCCCGCAAGCATTCCACTGCTGAGATCACCGACTATATTCAGCAAAACGCAAAAGACTTCATCCGATTCAAGACGTCTCTGCTACTAGACGAGGTGGGACATGATCCCATTGGCCGCGCCGGACTCATTCGGGAAATCGTGGAAACCATCGCACTCATCCCTGATGCCATCATCCGTTCCACTTATGTGCGAGAATGTTCCAACCTGATGCAAATCGGAGAGGATGTATTGTTGTCAGAACTGAACCGACTACTGCGCAAGAAAGTTCTGAAGGAAGGAACTGAATCTTCGCAGCCCGCTGCGACCACCGATGAGCCTCCATTGGAAAAAGTGATTTTCGAGGAGAAAGATGTCGAAGTGCTCAACCGTTCGGAGCACCAAGAGGCCGACATCATCCGTTTGCTGTTGAATTTTGGTGATGAGCAAGTGGCATTCCCCGCACATTACGAGGAAGACGGACGCAAGCATACCACCTATGTGGAAGAGCAGGTCAAAAGCGTGATTGTGCATGACCTCGAGCCCGATGATATCGTTTTTGAGAACAAAACCTACGCCGCCATCTACCAAATGTTCAGGGCCCAAGTACACGAAAACCGCCCTCATGTCATCGGAGATTTCATCAACCATCTGGACACCGAAATCAGTCGTACAGTAGCACACTTCCTAACGGTGAAGTATCCTCTATCCAACTGGGAGAACAAGGGCATTTTTGTCAAGGAGGAGTCGATGCGATTGGCCCACTCCGTATTCAGTGCCCTCCATGCCCTGAAGATCAAACATGTGGAGCGACTCAGTCACAGCAACCGCGAAGCCATCCGACAAGCTGCGGAAAAAGGCGAAGACTTTGAATCTTTGCTCGAATACCAAATGGACCTTGACCGCATCAAGGTGTCCTTGTCAACCTACCTCAGCATCGTCATCCTAAAATAATCTGCCAGACTTTTCCTGACTGTTTTTCATTTCACCATTCATTTTTCATCCCATGGCTTTTCACAACCAATTGGGCAAACGGGGCGAAGACATCGCTGTCCAATTCCTCATCAAAACCGGCTACACCATCCTTGAGCGATCCTGGAAATGGAAGCACCTCGAAATCGACATCATCGCCACCAAAAACAACCTATTGGTGATTGTGGAAGTGAAATCGCGCACTTCTGCACAATACGCCGACCCCGATGACACTATCTCCAAGCATAAGCTTCGGCACCTGTACGACATAACCGAAAGGTATATGGAGGTGAACCAAACCCAAATGGAGGTGCGGTACGACCTCATTACGGTGATTGACCATGGCGAAACCTGCTCGGTGGAGCACATTGAGGAGGCGTTCTATCCGTTTATGAGTTAGGGCGGGGTGCAAATGACTATCTTTGCACCTTAGAACACCCTTCCCATGCCGCGCCCTACCAAAAACAGCAAAAACACCAAAACAGGTTCTTCTCCACGCACCGCATGGAAAAAGCCCGATGGCACCGCTTTGCGCAAAAGACGTGGCGATTATTTCCCAGATCAGGAAATCGATAAGAGATCGGCACCCAAAAAGCGGTTCGGATCAGATGATCGCAAACCTGCATTCGGCAGCCGTGGTCGTGACGATCAAAAACCGTTCACCCGCCGTGATGATTCCGGCACCGAAGACAAATCGTCGTGGGAACGGAAACCCGCCTCGGGCAGCCGTGACCGTGATAGCAAAAAGCCTTACTCCCGCCGCGACGACTCTGGCAGTGAAGGCAGGTCGTCATGGGAGCGCAAACCCGCCTCAGGTAGCCGTGAACGGGATGGTAAAAAACCTTATGCTCGACGTGAGGCATCTGGCAGCGACAGGAAGTCGTCGTGGGAACGCAAACCTGCCTTCGGCAGTCGTGACCG
>JBMTLM010000172.1:0-4737 GCA_049431185.1 Bacteroidia bacterium
TTGGCCATCGCCAATGCGGCTTGAAAATCCTCTTTGAGTTTTTCTTGGAGAGTGGTATCGGTCAGCGTACAAACGAATCCCGTAGGTTTTTTGGTCTCGTCAGTAATGACCATCCCCCTTTCCTCGATGGTGATGATTTGTCCATCCGGCTTTTTGAATCGGTAGGATGTTTTAAAATGACCGAGCGTTATTAATGCGGATTGAAGCACCTCCTTGTGCAAGTTGGTGCCTTCTGATTCTATACAAGCATGAAATTGCTGGGCATCTTCAGAGGATAATCCAGTTAAACTACAGGCCGCCTGACTCATTTGCATGGTAGTCATATCAACATCCATGATATAATAGCAAAAGGGTCCGTTGTTGAACAGCTCAGCAAAAACAGCCCGATCCTTCAAGTTTGAAAGACTGAAACTGGAACTATTGTCTTGGGGTTGAACCATAGATGGAATGACAGAATACTAACCAGTAGTTAGGACGGCTTAATCATAGAACTAAAAATCAGGCAATAAAGTTATGCAGTTGTGTGGCTAAAAGTTTACTTTTAAACGAATTTTATTGCATTTTAGAGTTCTCGTGTAATTCAGATAAACTAATTATTAAAGATAAGACAATCAATTGATTGGAGCAAATTAAATATTTCTAAATCCCCCTAAAACCTTACCACATGTCTAATTTACAATTTTTTAAAGCTTGTTTCAACAATGAATTGAAGGCCACTCGGGCTATTATTGAGGGACTTCCTAGTGATAAGTTGGATTATAAGCCACATCCAGTGAATCGTTCTGCCTACGAAATTGCAGAACACATTTTGGCTCATATGGTTGATTTTAAGTTAATTCTTGAAAACAACTCATTTGATGAAACATTGGTTTTTGAATTCGATAGCCCAACAGGAGCCGCTATGCAGTTTGATCACTTGGCGGAGGCTGTCAATAAAACCTTGGATGCGGCCACCGATGCTGCTTGGGAAAATGAGCCCGTAGAGCTAAAAATCAATGGTAACTCCATCCTCACCATACCTAGGATGCAAATGATGTGGTTCTTTTTCTTTGATGTTATTCATCATCGTGGTCAGCTCTCTTCCTATATTCGACCCATGGGTGGCAAAAACCCTGCGGTTTATGGATATAGCGCCGATACTATGTAAACAGCCTGTTTGCCAGCCTTTTGTAAGTAATGGTTGGACGTCTTCAAAACAAAAAGCCACGACCTTAAATCGTGGCTTTTTGTTTGGTGATCCCGCTGGGACTCGAACCCAGGACCACTACATTAAAAGTGTAATGCTCTACCAACTGAGCTACGGAATCGTAAATTCTGGTGTGAAAGTCAGAATTGAGGGTGCAAAAATAGAAACATTTGATTGTAATTCAAATTTGACCCCCTCAATTTATTAACACATGTTGAATCAGTTGAGAATTGGATGCCGTTTGAATTCTTTTGAGTCATCAAATAACTTTCGGTATGTGACCAGCGTCCTGCATTTGTGAGCGCCTAGGGATCGTGAAATGGCAATCATTTTGGGGTTGAAATCGCCAATCCATTGCAACTCCATCAGGTGGTACTTGTTCATGCTTCTTATTTTTTGAGCACCTGCCCAAATCATCAATCCATCAACCCCTTTTCCTTGAAATTCCGGCACCACCCCAAATACAATTCCGTAGAATTTGTGGCATGCTCCCGTCCATTTCATCCATAAAAACCACAATTTCTGAAACAATCCAAATTTTCCATTGAAATGCTTAAAATACTGGTTCAACTCAGGCAGGTTCAACCACGCAGCAATGGGCTCTTCCTTGTAGTAAACAAACCAAACAAGTTCTTCCTCCAATACCGGCTTCATTTTTTTGAACATGGATAGGGTTTGTTCTGTTGTGATGGATTTTCCTCCCCCATGTTTGGCCCAGGCCTTATTGTATATCGCAGTGAAGTCCGCTGCAAACTTTTCCAGATTGTTTTTACGGATATGAACTGCATGATAATTTCCTTCGGCCATCAATCGCCTATGGGCCTCTTGAAACTTGGGATCTAACTCGTCATTGGTGTTCAAGGAAAAGCAATGCTGCTCATAATAGGTCTTGAATCCATATGACTCGAAAAGTTGTTGATAGTAGGGTGGGTTGTAGTTCATGCAATAAACAGGTTCGTAAAACCCGTGCACCAACAGCCCCCACCAACGGTCTCTTTCGCCAAAATTGATCGGTCCGTCAACGGCCTCCATGCCTTTCAACTTGAGCCATTCGATGGCTTGGTCAAACAGCAAATTGGCAGCGCTTTGATCGTTGATGCATTCAAAAAAGCCCAGGCCGCCTGTGGGCTGCTCGTTTTTGTCAGCGGTTTTACGATTGACAAAAGCTGCAATCCTTCCGATGATATCTCCATGGTCGTTCTCCAATATCCACCTGCACAGTTCACCATGTCGAAAGGTCTTGTTGAGTTTCGGGTCGAACACCTGTTCAACGTCATGGTCCAAAGGCCGAATCCATTCAGGGTCTCCGTTGTAAATTTTGATTGGCAACTCCAAAAAAAGCTTGGCCAACCCTAAGGAATCAACTGCAACAATTTTCATCAGCGCGAAAGTATCATATTTTACTAAATTTGTGATACTTAGACTGCAATGGAAGTAGCTGCAAAAACTGTGTTGATTACAGGAGGCACCTCCGGTATCGGGAAAGCCTTGGCCATCCGTTTTGCCCATGCGGGTTTTAATGTGGTGGTGAGCGGTCGCGATGCGGATCGATTATCGGCCATCAAATCAATTTTGGATGCAATGCACATCAAAAACCGCTGTGTGCAATCCGATGTATCGAAGGAAGCTGACTGCAGGTCACTTATAGATGCCGCTGTAAAAGAATTTGGAGGGATTGACGTGTTGATCAACAATGCGGGCATTTCCATGCGTGCACTATTTGCCGATCTGCATTTGGAAGTCATTCAGAAACTGATGGACATTAACTTTTGGGGCACCGTGTATTGCACCAAGTATGCGTTGCCCTATCTTTTGCAGCGCAAAGGTTCCGTGGTAGGCATTTCCTCCATCGCAGGGAAAAACGGTCTGCCCGGTCGAACCGGTTATTCCGCTTCCAAATTTGCCATGGAAGGTTTTCTGCAAGCATTGCGTACTGAAAATTTACAGAAAGGGCTACATGTTCTAATTGCCTGCCCCGGGTTTACCGAATCTGCCATTCGTGGCTCGGCTTTAGGACCCAATGGTCAGCCCCAATCCGAATCACCACGGGATGAAAAGAGCATGATGTCGGCTGAAAAGGTGGCCGATATGGTTTACAAAGCCGTATCATATCGCAAACGTGATTTGGTTTTGACCAGACAAGGTATATTGGCAGTATGGTTGGGCAGGTTGTTTCCCTCGTTATCTGACCAGATGGTTTTTAAACACATGTCTAAGGAACCAGGATCCCCATTTTGATAATCACATTATGAAACACATGAAAACTTTAAATGTATCGGCAACGATTTTTTGTATTGGACTTTTGTTCTTTTTAGTGGCTTGTGGCCCCTCTCTTGACGATCAAAAGGCGGAAATTTCTAAGATAGAAGCGGAACTCAAAACCGAAGCAGGGGTGATGCCCGATTCGGTCAATAGCGCCTTGGCCGTAGGCAAATACCTGGAATTCGTAAATGCTCATCCCGAAGATACCATGAGTCCTATTTATCTTTTCAACGGCGCAAGGGTATCCGCTCAAACTGGCAATATGCATGTTGCCATGCAAATGCTAGAACGGCTCTACACGGAGTATCCCAAGCATGCCGATGCACCACAAGCTCTTTTCCTGAAAGGTTTCCTTGCAGAGACCCAGATGGCTGATTTCAAAATCGCTGAAAAATGCTATAACGAATTCTTGAAATTGTATCCCAATCATCCGCTGGCGACCGATGTATCATTTTCTTTAAAGAACCTTGGCAAACCACCTGAGCAATTGTTGAAAGAGTTGTCAGCCTCTGATAGCGTGAAAACAAAATGACTCTTACCTAATCATTCCTGTCATGGATTCGAAAAAGCTATCCAAAAAGGAAAAGCAACGCCTACATAGGACCGCTGTTGGCCATCATACTGAAGCCGCTGCTACGTTTTCAAACTTTCAATTGAATCTGGCCGGTTTGTTGATTGCCGTCATTGCGTTTGTGTTATATGCAAATACGCTCGGGCACCAGTATGCCTTGGACGATTATTCCATGATATTGGAAAACAGGATTACTCAAAAAGGATTGGAAGGTATTCCGGAGGCTGTTTCCAATAGCTATCGATATGGATATTACATGGCCAGCGACGGATTGTATCGTCCCGTTGTCCGTATGATGTTCTCAGCCGAGTGGGAGTGGGGTGGGGGTAAGCCTGCATTGGGCCATTGGATCAATGTGTTGATTTACGCTTTCACCGGTTTCATGCTTTTCAAGGTGGTGATCCGAATGACGCAAGGTAACCTGTTCATTGCCTTCATAGCCGCATTGCTGTTTGCCTGCCATCCGATTCATACGGAAGTGGTAGCCAACATTAAAAGCAGGGATGAACTACTCGCGTTTTTGTTTTGCATAATTACCATTGATCGATATTTGGATTGGTTGGATAAGCCAGCCATTTCAAAAGCCGTCCTGTCGGGTTTGTTGATGTTTCTTGCAATGGGTTCCAAGGAATCTGCCATCACCATTTTGGCTATTCTACCAATTGCAGGTTGGTGTTTCAGGAGTGAGTCCCAATTTACCCAGTTGATGAAAGGTCTC
>JBMTLM010000173.1:0-4734 GCA_049431185.1 Bacteroidia bacterium
CAAGCGTTCCGGCATTTCGTTCTGCATGGCTTGTTGGTAATCCTTCGCTGAACATGGAATATGCTTTTTGCGAATCAGGTCTGGATTGTCTTCGCTAACCGGCCTTGGCAGCTCTAGCCACCAGCGAGCGGTATACGTATGTTTGAGGAACACCAGGTTGCCAGAGGCTACACCGGCCTCGACATGGTAGCGCATGAAACTGGATTCAGGCGCCTTGCCTGGAAAATCAGCCATTCGGTTACTATAGCCTTCCATCAAATACCAAATCATTTGCGCACCTAGATGTGCTGTCTGGAAATTGATATCGGTACTTGCATTGAATTCGAAAAATCCAGCCGCAGAAAGCTGATCATTTAATCCTGCATACAACATGAGCTGACAGGCCTCCTCGCCACTCAAGCCATTAGGGGAGGGATCCGTGGTTCCGGGTGCTTCCGATTGTTTAATGGAAGACATGTCGAAGGTGATGAGATCTGATGACCTGATGACCGGCTCCATATCTTGCAGGGAGGTTCGGACCTCGCCTACTCGATAGGTGTCAAACAACAGCTTATTCATGAACTCCACGGATTCGGACCCTACAAAATGGGTTTGATAGCCGATGTTGCTGAAATTAAACAGGTAGGTGGGTTGCTGCAAAACAATCTTGCCCAACCAAGCCTTGTTGGTGACTGGGCTATCCGGTGAACCCAGGTCGAACTTTGAATCGATTGATGTGATATTCATCAACTTGCCAAAGGGTCGGTATGCCTCATGGAGAGCCAGCGTCAAATCGTGGGATCCACCGATCACCACCGGCATAATGCCGGCCACAATCAGGTCACGAACGATTTCAGACAAGGCAAAGCGAGTGTCTTCGGGAGTGGCTCCTACTTTCAAATCACCTAAATCAAGCACGGTCAAGGGATGTTCATGACGGTGTAGGCTGTACAGCTTTCGCCGTAGTCCCAAAGAGATATCCGTTGGAGAGGATGTATTGGCCGATAAGCGATGGTCATCAACAAAAAGTATGGCAACCCCTGAGGAGGGTAGTTCGGGGAAACCAGCTGCGCTATGAAATTTGACCATTCCCCCAATGGACTGGGCAGGATAAGATGCCAACTCCGAAATAAGGTCGTCGGATAAGGGGTGGAAAAATTCAGGTGCTAGCATGCGACAAACCTATGAATCATTTACGTCCCTTCTTTTTTGCAGGAGCACGCTTCTGCTTGGGGGCTGAAGTCTTGCTTTTGGTGGTGGTCTTGGCCTTTGGTTTTGGTTTGGCGGCGACCTTCTTCGCAGGGGCTTTAGCCACAGCAACTTTTTTGGAAGCAGACTTGCTAGCGGCTTTCTTAGCAGCAGACTTAGAGGCTGTCTTCTTCACAGCCGCTTTAGAACCTGTTTTGGAAACAGGCGGAGCAGTCGCGCTCTTTTTCCCCGCTTTGGCGGCCCCATATTGTTTCAAATCCAACTCTTCACAATCACTGAATGTCAAGGAGGCAGGCTCCACTCCTTTAGGGATCTTGATGTTTTTCTTGCCCCAAGCGATATAGGGTCCCCATCTTCCTTTGAGCACCTTCAAGTCAGGGTCCTCGGAGAATGTCTTGATGACTTTTTCAGCATCTGATTTTCGCTTGGCCAGGATTAACTCAACCGCTCGATCGCTATCAATGGTATAAGGATCGTCTGTTTTAGGAATGGAAACAAACAAACTGTCATGACGAACATAAGGACCGAACTTGCCGATAGCCACCACCATGTCTTTCCCTTCGAACTCTCCCAGATTTCGTGGCATCTTAAACAATTCCAAAGCCTCTTCCAAGGTGATCGTTTCCAATCTTTGACCTGATCGAAGTTTTGAATATCGGGGGGTATCGTCGTCATCTCCCTTGATTTGAACAACAGGGCCGTAACGAGCGATGCGCGCCGAAACGGTCTTTCCGGTTTGCGGCTCCTTGCCTAGAATTCGTTCTCCCGTTGCCCTCTCCGTATTGGTGGATGCGTGCTCAACGGTTTTGCTGAAAGGCGTGTAAAATTCCTTGATCATATCCACCCATTTGATATTGCCGTCGGCAATCTCATCAAATTCCTTTTCTACCTCAGCGGTGAAATTGTAATCCATGATCTCCCTGAAATGCTGGGTCAGGAAATCAATCACCACGGTTCCGATGTCGGTAGGGAACAATTTGGATTTCTCCGCACCCGTAACTTCGGTTCTATTACTCTTCACAACCTTGTTGCCGGCGAGATTCAGGATTCTGACCGTGCGGTCCCTGCCGGGGCGGTCCTCCTTGGCGATATATCCCCTTTTTAGAATGGTGGTAATCGTGGAGGCGTAGGTGGAAGGCCTTCCAATTCCAAGCTCTTCCATTTTTTTCACCAGACTGGCCTCGGTGAATCTTGCGGGAGGGTAAGTGAATTTTTCGGTAGCGGATAACTCCTTGAGTTCAATGAGCTGACCCTTGGTAAGCGGAGGCAACAGGCCACCATCACCCTCTTCATTTTCATCGTCAACAGACTCCATATAAACTTTCAAAAAGCCCTCGAACTGCACAACTTCACCTGTGGCCACCAGTTGATCCTTGTTGCCACTGCATCCAATGCTCACGATGGTTTTTTCAATCCTGGCTTCGCTCATTTGGGAAGCGATGGCGCGTTTCCAAATCAAGTCGTATAGCCTTCGCTCATTGTTTTCTCCGTCTACGGAGTGCACATGAAAATAAGTGGGACGAATGGCTTCGTGCGCTTCCTGTGCAGAAGCGGACTTTGTCTTGTATTGTCTCGGGTTGGAATATTCGGCACCATAGGATTTGGTGATTTCCTCCTTCGCACCATTGATGGCGGTGGCAGAAAGGTTCACCGAATCGGTCCTCATGTAAGTGATCTTTCCTGACTCATAAAGTTTCTGAGCCACTAACATGGTTTGTGCCACAGAAAATCCCAATTTACGACCCGCTTCCTGTTGCAAGGTAGAGGTGGTAAAAGGTGCCGAAGGCGACTTCTTACCTGGCTTTTTCTCCAGGTTGGCAATGGAAAAATCTCCGCCGATACAAGACTCCAAATATTTCTCGGCTTCCTCTTGTGTTTTGAACCTGGTTGGATGTTCGGCCTTTAACTGACCGGATCGTCCTTTATCATCTTTAACGTTAAAAAGGGCAACCACCTTGAATGAGGCGGATGTCTTGTGAGCTTCTACTTCACGCTCGCGTTCCACAATCAACCTGACTGCTACCGACTGCACCCTGCCGGCGGAGGTCGCGTTTCTCACCTTGCGCCAAAGAATGGGAGAGAGCTTAAAGCCCACTAAACGATCCAAAATCCTTCGCGCCTGCTGCGCATCCACCAAGTTTTTATCAATCTTCCTCGGATTGGCAATGGCATTCAGGATGGCGGGCTTGGTGATTTCGTGAAAGACAATTCTTTTGGTTTTGTTTGGATTTAACCCAAGGGTCTCAAATAAATGCCATGATATGGCTTCCCCTTCCCGGTCTTCATCCGTTGCCAACCAAACGAAATCAGCTTTTTTGGATAATCGGGTCAGTTCCGTGATCACCGCCTTTTTATCTTCACTTACAGCATATTGCGGCGTGAAATCATTTTCAACATCGATGGCCTTATCGCCTTTGGCCAAATCCCGGACGTGCCCATAGCTCGACTTCACCACATAACCCTTACCAAGGAAACCCTCAATGGTTTTTGCCTTGGCGGGCGACTCAACAATTACAAGATTTTCAGCCATTAATTATGAAATTATTTAACAATGAACCTAATAGGTCGACCACAAAAATCGGGCGGCAAAGTAAAGAATTAAAATCCAATAGTTCCAAATCAGCCTTTTGGCAATGACAATTTGTCATACACCAATAAATTGATTAACTTTGCACATATTGATTCACATGGGACATGATCCGTTTTTTGAGCAGAAAATAATCGACGAAAGCCGTCAGGGTGAAGCATATATGAGCGAATCCGCCCCTGCCAATGTCACCAAAAAACTGTTTCTGGAAAGCTATGGTTGTCAGATGAATTTTTCTGACAGCGAAATTGTTGCCTCCATCTTGGGAAAAGCTGGTTTTCAAACAATTTCCGATCCTTTTGAAGCGGATGTAATCCTCCTTAACACCTGTGCGATCAGAGAAAATGCTGAACTCAAGGTTCGACAAAGATTAAACGACTTCAAAAAGAAGAAAAAAGAAAAGCCGGAATTGGTGATTGGAATGCTGGGTTGTATGGCGGAGCGGTTAAAATCAAAACTATTGGATGAAGAGAAGTTGGTAGACTTAGTAGCCGGACCAGACTCCTACCGAGATTTGCCAAGGTTGATTGAGACAGTGGAAAGCGGCCAAAAGGCGGTCAACGTTTTACTCTCCCGAGAAGAGACCTATGGTGATATCAGTCCGGTCAGGTTATCCTCCAACGGGGTTTCCGCATTTGTTTCCATTACACGGGGCTGCGACAACATGTGCTCTTTCTGTGTGGTTCCTTTCACCCGTGGTAGGGAGCGAAGCCGTGATCCGGAGTCGATATTGGCTGAGGTGCGTGAGTTGTTTGATAACGGATTCCGGGAAGTGACTTTGTTAGGACAGAATGTGGATTCCTACATTTGGGCAGGTGGAGGTTTGAAAAAGGAAATCCTGACGGTTGAACAACGCAACCATGCGATTGATTTCGCCAAATTGTTAGAACTAGTGGCCAAGGTTTCTCCTGACTTGAGGATCCGGTTCTCCACTTCAAATCCCAGGGACATGACCGATG
>JBMTLM010000174.1:0-4706 GCA_049431185.1 Bacteroidia bacterium
CCTTCACAATAACGGGTGTACATGCGGAACAGGTCGCCGGCGAAGATACTGGCCTCATCACCGCCCGTGCCTGCCCTGATTTCGAAGATGGCGTTTTTGCTGTCTTCGGGGTCTTGTGGTAGCAAGAGTACGCGTATTTCCTCTTCCAATTCCACCACCAAAGCCGAATTGATTTCCAACTCTTCCTTGGCCATGGCACGAAATTCATCATCCTTTTCATTGGCGATGACATCCTTGGCGGATTCGACGTTGTTGAGTGCGGATTGATAGCGGCGGTAGGCATCCACGATTTTTTCCAAATCACGCCATGACTTGGTCAAGGCGCGGAAACGCTTTTGATCGGCAATCACGCCAGGGTCACCCAGCTGGGTGCCTATCTCATCGTAGCGATGTTTGAGCGATTCAAGTTTTTCGATTAACGAATCCATGGGTGAACCAAATGTAAAATCAGAATTCGTATTGGATGCCGTCGTAGGAAACGGTCAGCTTTCTGGTGGTTGAAGGATGTACGTGACCAACGATGCGTGCATCGATGCCGAACGACCGGCTGATCTGTATGATGTCTTGTGCCGCTTGCGCATCCACATACAGCTCCATGCGATGACCGCAATTGAACACCTGTAACATTTCCCGCATGCCGGTGCCGGATTCCTGCTGAATCATTTGGAACAACGGAGGCAGGGGGAAAAGGTTGTCTTTAACGATATGTAAGGCATCAACGAAGTGCAGTACTTTCGTTTGCCCACCTCCCGAACAATGCACAATGCCATGGATGTGTTGACCGCACGCTTGAATCGCCTGCTTGATCACCGGGGCATAGGTGCGCGTAGGGGAAAGCACCAGTTTTCCCGCAGGCACTTCACCATCAAATCCTGAAAATGCATCCTGAATGTGGATGGGTTCGGTTAAGGATTTGTTACCGCAATACACCAAATCCTCCTGGATGCCTTGGTCGTAGGTCTCCGGATATTTTTTGGCGAGATCCTTGGCGAACACATCATGTCGGGCAGAGGTGAGTCCGTTGCTGCCCATGCCTCCGTTATAGGAATCCTCATAAACAGCCTTGCCGTAGGAGGATAAACCTACAATCACATCTCCTGCCCGGATACCGTCGTTTGAAATCACTGCTGACCGTTTCATGCGACAGGTAACGGTGCTGTCCACAATAATGGTACGAACCAAATCGCCAACGTCGGCCGTTTCACCTCCCGTGGAATGGATTTCCACTCCCAGGTTTCGCATCTTTTCCAAGAAGGATTCCGTTCCATTGATGATGGCTTCTATGACTTCCCCGGGTATGAGGCGTTTGTTTCGACCGATGGTGGAGGAGAGTAAGATGTGGTCAGTGGCTCCCACACACAGCAGGTCATCGGTGTTCATCACGATGGCATCCTGTGCGATGCCGCTCCACACCGAAAGGTCTCCGGTTTCTTTCCAATAGGCATAGGCCAATGATGATTTGGTGCCCGCACCATCGGCATGCATGATGGTGCACCATGCATCATCGCCACCCATCAAATCCGGAACCACTTTACAGAAGGCTTTCGGATAAAGGCCCTTGTCGGTGTTGCGGATGGCACGATGAACATCCTCTTTGGAAGAGGAGACGCCTCTGGAAGCGTATTTGGAAGAATCGGACATGTGTTAAAACGTGGAAAGCATCCACGAGGGATGCTTTCCGTAAATTATGTGGAAGGAACTATTTCTTCTTTGGAACGAAATCGGTGCCCAATACACTGAACTCGGTGCGGCGGTTTTTCTGATGCAATGCCTCTTTCTCTTCTTCAGTAGCCGCCTTTTCAATTTCAGCATCACTTACACGAAGCTTCGATTCGCCAAAACCTTCAGAGCTCAAACGATCCTTGTCGATGCCTTTGCCGATCAGATAATCCACCACCGACTTGGCCCTGCGCTTGGACAGGTCGATGTTGTATTCGTCGGTAGCGCGTGAATCGGTGTGAGCTTCGATGCGAATGGTGATGGTGGGGTTTTCACCGAGGATGGTGATCAGCTTATCCAGTTCGTTCTTAGATTCCGGACGCAAAGTGGCCTTGTCAAGGTCATAGAAGATATCCACCAGCTCGATGGGCTTTGCAGTAGACTTCAATGGGAAGTCGAAATCACCCACGAAATCCTTGGAATCCATGAGACCTACTGTCGAAACTTCGAGGAACTTGGTGAGGTAACCGGTATAGGAAGCCGAGATCTTGTATTTGGTTTCAGGATTCAACTGGTAACGGTACATTCCATCAGAACCGGTGCGAACGCTGAGGGAGGTACCATCGCTACCGAAGAGTTCAACGGTGGCGTCGGAGATGCTCTCCTTGGTGTCGGTGTCATACACGCGACCGGAAACAGAAAATACGGGAGGTGGAATGCGGAAGGTGTAGATGTCATCGGCACCCTGACCTCCTTCTCTGTTGGAGGAAATGAAACCAGAAGCAGCATCAACGAACATCACACCGAAATCGTCGGCTGAGGAGTTCATGGGAGATTGAACGTTGGTTACATTTCCCCACGCTCCACCTTCATTGGTGGCGGAGAAAATGTCCAAACCGCCCATACCGATGTGTCCGGTGGAGGAGAAGTAGAGTTTGCTGCCAACAACCGATGGGTACATTTCATCGGCGGTGGTGTTTATTGCACCACCAAGGTTGGATGGAGCGGACCAATTGCCGGCCGCATCGCGGGTAGACATAAACAAATCCTTGCCGCCGGTGGTGCCAGGCATGTCGGATGAGAAATAGATGGTGTTTCCATCTTCGCTCACTGCGGGATGACCGGTGTTATAGTCTTCGGAGGCAAATGGCATAGGCTGCGGCTCACTCCACTTGGAACCATCGTAAACCGACATGTGCAAACGGCAAACGCCTTCTTTGTTTTTGATTTTACCGCAACGAGAGAAATACAGGGTTTTGTTTTTTGCATCCCATGCGGCTGTTCCATCAGAAGAAGCGGAGTTAACGGGAGGAGGAACGGCCACGGGAGTGCTCCATTTGCCGTTGTTGTCCATTGAAGAGGTGAAGAGGTCGAAAAACTTCTCACCATACCAGCCGTCATTGCTGTTGCCGGTAGATTCCATGCGGGAAGAGGTAAAGAAAACACCCTTTTCGTTGTTGGAACGAGCAGGCGCAAAGTCATAGTACTTGGAGTTCAATACGCCAGCGTTTTCCACTACGGCACGGGTCGGCTTGTCTTTCCAACCTTGGGCGGTGGTGCAAGACTCAATGGCCTTGGCAGTGCGCGTGTCTTCCGGAGCCATTTCACGGTAGGCATTGTATTTGGCGATGGCCTCATCGTAACGGCCATTGGCACGCAAACACTCGGCATACATCCACATGGCTTGCGGGTCTTTGTTGCCGTCGTTTACCGACTTCTCGAACCAGTTCAATGATTCTTTCCAATTGCTCAACTTGATGTAGCACTGACCGGTTTTGAAAGCGGTGGCGGCTAGATCGTTCTTTGACTTATGCTTGGCATAAGACTTTTTGTACAGCTCAATGGCTTTGGCATAATTGGCCAAGTTGTATGCCTTATCGGCTTTTTGGGTTTTGCTCTTTGGGGCTTTCTTGTTTTGAGCGGCCACCGGGAGCGAAAACAGTGCTACCAGTATGAAGATCAGGCATTTAGTACGACTCATCATATTGCTGTATGTTGTTTGGTTTTAGTTGCTTGGTTTTTACAGAATAGCAAAGAAAAAAAGAAAAACCTGATATATCAAAAGCGCATTGGAATTTGTTGTTGGTCCATCATGGGCTTAGGCACCCCAAAGCCACTTAAAATACTTATTATCAGCAAAATAATGTTTTAATGGGCCATTCAATTTTTTACTACAATTTTATTGTTGACTGCTATATTTGTTTGTCATTACATTTGATAGCAAAATTTAACCGATATGAATCTTAAAAACCTACTCATTACTGGCCTTGTGGCCGCTCTCACACCGTTTGCGATAAATGCTCAAAATCATCGTAACTGTGGAACCATGCACCATTTGGAACAAATGAAAGCTCAAGATCCAAGTCTTGAAGCAAGAATGGAGCAAATAGAAAGTCAAACCCGTGAAATCATCCAGCAGGGAAATCAAAAAACGGGCATGGTGGTAAACATTCCGGTGGTTTTCCACGTGCTTTACAGCTCCTCAACGCTCAACATACCTGATGCACGCCTACTGGCCCAGTTGGACGTACTCAACAAGGATTTCGCCAGGTTGAATGCCGATGCAAGTAATACACCTTCAATTTTCCAGAGTGTTGCTGCAAATACCAACATCCAGTTCTGTTTGGCGCAACGTGATCCCAATGGCAACCCAACCAATGGTATCGTACGTCGCTCCACCACGGTAACTTCTTTCAGTTCCAATAATGCCATGAAGTTTACAGCACAGGGTGGTAGTGACGCATGGAACACCTCGCAGTATTTGAATATTTGGGTTTGTAACTTAGGTGGTGGATTGTTGGGCTACGCCCAATTTCCTGGCGGTGCTGCCAACACAGACGGTGTTGTCGTGCTAACAGGCTCAGTAGGCGGTCCATCCTCCCCCGGTACTGCCACTAACTACAATTTGGGGCGCACAGCTACACATGAGGTAGGTCATTGGCTCAATTTGCGTCATATCTGGGGAGATGCCACTTGCGGCTCCGACCTAGTATCGGATACACCAACTCATAATACGTCTAACGGTGGTTGTCCTACCTATCCTCACT
>JBMTLM010000175.1:0-4700 GCA_049431185.1 Bacteroidia bacterium
ATGTACTGCGCGCCATCGTTGAGCGGGTGCCTGCTCCCAAAGGCAACCCTCAGGCACCATTGAAGGCTTTGATCTTTGATTCGGTTTTCAACTCCTTTCGTGGAATCATCGCCTACTTCCGGGTGTTCGATGGCCAAATAAAGGTAAATGACCACGTAAAATTTGTAGCTACCGATAAGGATTATTCGGCGGATGAAATTGGTATCCTCAAATTGGATAAGGTTCCTCGAAATGTAGTTAGCGCGGGAGATGTCGGATACATCATTTCAGGTATCAAGGAGGCTCGTGAAGTGAAAGTGGGTGATACCATTACCACCGTCGACAACCCGTGTTCGCAAGCCATCACCGGTTTTGAAGATGTGAAACCCATGGTGTTCGCAGGAATCTATCCGGTTGACACGGATGATTACGAGGAATTGCGTTCCTCCATTGAAAAGCTACAGCTTAATGATGCTTCCTTGGTCTTCGAACCGGAATCATCTGCAGCCTTGGGATTTGGATTCCGCTGCGGTTTCCTGGGCATGCTGCATATGGAGATCATCCAGGAACGTTTGGAGCGCGAGTTCAATATGACTGTGATCACCACGGTGCCCAACGTATCCTACAAGGCCTACCTAACCAGTGGTGAAGAGCTCGAAGTGAACAACCCGAGTGATTTCCCCGACCCATCCAAACTTGATCGAATCGAAGAACCTTATATCCGAGCCACCATCATCACCAAATCCGAATTCATCGGTCCGGTGATGGGTTTATGTATCGGTAAACGTGGCACCATCGTTAACCAAAGTTATCTGACCACCGACCGGGTAGAACTGGTTTTTGAAATGCCTTTGGCTGAAATCGTTTTCGACTTTTACGATAAGCTAAAATCCATTTCCAAGGGTTATGCTTCTTTCGATTACCATCAGATCGGGTATAAAACATCCGATTTGGTGCGCTTGGATATCCGACTCAATGGAGATCCCGTTGATGCATTGTCGGCACTCATTCACAGAGACCATTCCTATACCTTCGGACGAAAGATTTGCGAAAAGCTCAAAGAGCTTATTACACGTCAACAGTTTGAAATCGTGATTCAAGCATCCATCGGAGCTAAAATCATCGCCCGGGAAACCGTTAAGGCTTTGAGAAAAGATGTGACTGCAAAATGCTACGGTGGCGATATTTCACGTAAGCGAAAACTGCTCGAAAAGCAGAAAGAGGGTAAGAAGCGTATGAGACAGGTTGGGAATGTGGAAATCCCTCAACAGGCATTCCTCGCTGTTTTGAAACTGGATTAAGTCTCCTATTTCACTTCTTCCAAATCAAATTCAAAGTATTCCATGATCGGGTTTGCCAGCAATTTTTTGCAGGCAGCCTCCACCTTTTGATGTGCCTCATCGCGGTTGTTGGCGTCCACCTCCAATGTCACGTGCTTTCCAATCCTGACGTTGTCGATTTCGGGTAACCCCAGGTTTTTCATGGAGGAGGTTACGGCTTTTCCTTGGGGATCCAATAAGGCTTTCAAAGGCATGATCGTGATGCTGGCGTTGAATTTCATAAGTCTGTTGTTAAATGATGTTCGGGTTTTTGGGGGATTTGAGAACGGATACCAGGATATAAAGAACAATCGTCAGGGGAATGCCTGCGATCCCCAGAAGCGAAAGACTTGCAGCTGATAAGGCAATCAGGGCGTATTGGAATCGGTTTTCCGAAGGGGAAAATGTTTTAAATTTCAAGGCGATCATGGGTAGTTCAGAGTTCAATAGCCATGCAATCACCATAGTGAGACCACAAATGAAAAAAGGATTCAAGATGGTTGGGGTAAGACTGAACCGGTCGTGTTCAACAATCAAGGCCAATCCTAACATTAAAATGGTGATGGCAGGAGTGGGCACCCCAATGAAGGAATCCGTTTGTCGACTGTCCACATTGAACCGGGCCAAACGGATAGCCGATGCAATGGTGATGACAAGTGGAAAATAACCGATAACCTGATGGATCCAAAGCCCAGGCTCCAATGAAACAGGCGGACTGGAAAGGCATAGCTGGCAACCGATCAAACCCGGTACAAATCCAAAAGAAACCACATCGGCTAGCGAGTCGAGCTCCCTTCCAATTTTGGAACCTGCATTTAATCTGCGCGCGGCGAATCCATCTAAAAAATCAAAAGCCAAAGACCCGGTGATTAAAATGGCTGCATAATCCATTTGGTCGTTGAAAATCAGCACAATAGCAATGCACCCACAAAGTAGGTTCAAGCAGGTTATGAAATTTGGGATGTGTGCCTTCATGTAAAAATCGTGTCAAAATTAGCCAATTTGAAACGTGTGGCAACTGAACCATGTATCATCTTTATTTGTTGTGTATACAATAATTACAAACCAAGTATGTTTTGGTTACATTTGATATGTAATTACACTCCACAATCCATGTTGAGAAAAACAATCATTCATTCCCTGCTCATATGTGCCACATCCGTTTCGGTCGTTGCTCAAAACACGCCCAAGTACAGCAATGAGTTCTTGGCAATTGGGGTTGGTGCAAGATCCTTAGGCATGTCAGGATCTGTGGTTGCCTCATGCTCGGATGTCACCTCCGGATATTGGAACCCTGCAGGATTGGTTTTAGGTAAAGGTGATTTACAAATCGGATTGATGCATGCCGAGTATTTTGCAGGGATCGCCAAGTACGATTACGGTTCAGTGGTTGCGCCCATTGATGCCACGAGCGCCGCAGGGGTCTCCGTTATTCGATTTGCCATAGACGACATCATTGACTCCACTGAGCTCATTGACGCGGATGGGAATATCAATTATGATCGTTTGAAATCATTCAGTGCTGCGGATTATGCGTTTCTTTTCAGCTATGCCAAGCAAGCCAAACTGGCGGGATTGCGTTATGGAGCAAATGTCAAAATCGTTCACCGTAAGGTCGGCGATTTCGCCTCTGCTTGGGGGTTCGGACTTGATGTTGGTGCGCAATATGAAAAAGGCAAGTGGCGCTTCGGAGCGGTAGGTAAAGACATCACCTCCACTTTCAACGCCTGGCGATTCAATACGGAAAAATTAGAAGAGGTTTTCACGCAAACCGGAAACGAGATTCCGCAGAACGGTTTGGAAATTACATTGCCTAGATTGATTTTAGGCGTCGCTTACCAATTCAAATTTGGCGAAAAGTTCACGGTGTTGCCAGAGGCCAATGTCGATTTGACCTTCGATGGCAAACGCAACGTGCTTCTTGGTGGTGATTTCATGAGTCTGGATCCTCACCTTGGATTGGAGCTAGGTTATCGTGACTTTATCTTCCTCAGAGGCGGTTTGGGTAACGTGCAACAGATTGAGGATTTTGACGGCAGTGCCTCGTGGAAATCCCAACCAAATTTCGGTGTCGGACTCAAGGTCAAAAACGTAAACATCGATTATGCCTTGACCAATATCGGCGCTTCCGGTGAATCGCTTTATTCAAATGTTTTTTCACTTAGATTCGGTTTGTTCAAACAGAAAAAATGAAACGACTTTACGTTACCCTCATCGCTTGCTTGATTCCTGTTTTGAGTGTGCTCGCTCAGAATTATGGTAATGAGTGGATACGTTTCACAGCTGGACAGCCTTATTCTGATCAACAATATTTCAAAGTCAAGGTTTGGAATAACGGTCTCTACAGAATTACACATGCCGACCTAGTCGCTGCCTCCTTTCCAATGCCATTCAATCCTTCGAGGTTACAGGTTTTTAACAAGGGGATTGAGCAGTTTATTGATGTGGTAGATGGGAATGACGGCGCGTTCGATTCCACGGATTATATCGAATTTGTAGGCTGGCGCAATGATGGTTCGTTTGATAAACAGTTGTACAGGAACCCCGACCATCAACCACATGACCAATTCAGCCTGTTCACTGATACGGCAGCCTATTTCATCACATTAAACGCTGATACGACGGTGGTGAATCGTCGCATGGTCCTGGATGCCGATACGATTAACCCGTCCTATACCGCTGTACCTTGGATTACTTCCGAGGCATTCATGGATTTCAGGAACGATTATGTAATGCGTCGTCTTGCGGAGGTAAAGGATGCTGAATATGATGAGGGGGAAGGTTGGTATTCCTCCCCGCTCAACACCAATACAGCCTATTACTCGTTTTATCTTCCCAATTACAGCACCAATCCCAACGCTCCGTTGGCCAGGTTCAGTGCCTCAACCATGGGAGGTAACAATACAGGTTTACAACATTCCATAACATTGAACGCTGGTGGTACCACCATCACCAAGACATTTTCGGGATATGAAACCGTACGTTTCGATTCCACTGTTGCCAGTAATGCGATTGCCACTTTACCCACTTTCGGTTTCACTTTCACTCCCGGAACCGGCGTGGTGAACAGGACACATATTTCTCACATCAGATTGCTGTATCCCCACTTGCCCTCCTACACGAGTGAATATGTGAGTTTCAGGGAGTTTTTCATTGACGGGTCTTTCGACAACAATGGGAAGGCCTTGCTTCAATTATCCAGTGCCTATACAGTCTTGGGTAACCCCAAGTTAATAGTCTTGTCTGGCGATACCGTAACACGCCTTTCACCTACGCTTGTCGGTTATAACCTATCGGCCATGGTACCTCTGAACGGCGCAACTAAAAAATGCCTCTTGATAGATTCAGTTTATACCACGCAAAACGGAAAGATGATTTTATCCCCGGTGGACAGTCAACAGG
>JBMTLM010000176.1:0-4672 GCA_049431185.1 Bacteroidia bacterium
ATTATACGGGAAGAATAGATCAATCAAATGCCACCGCCAATTCCGGAACGCATGGAGATATGACCGCTGGTATTTTGATGGGTGCTGGAAACCTGGACCCAACCATCAGAGGCATGGGCACAGGTGCATTCATTTACATCTATGATATCGGAGGTTACAACCACGTTTTGAATTCTCCTACTACCAATCAAACCCTGGGTGTAATGGTTACTTCCACTTCCTATTCTCAAGGTTGTAATGATTACTCCACTGACACGCAAACAGGAGACCAGATTTTAAATCAAAATCCAACATTACTCCACGTGTACTCCGGAGGCAATAACGGTACAGGCAACTGTAATTATGGCGCTGGTAGCGGTTGGGGTAACATCACCGGAGGTTACAAACAAGGTAAAAACGTAATTGCCTGCGGAAACCTCAACTACATTGATGCTTTGGAAAACAGTTCAAGTCGCGGTCCATCCGAAGACGGACGAATCAAACCGGACATCTGCGCCAACGGCATCAATCAGATGTCCACCAACGGTCCAAACACTTATCAAGTGGGTGGTGGAACTTCGGCAGCCTGTCCCGGAATTGCAGGAATAGTTACTCAGCTTCACCAAGCATATCGTGAATTGAACGGAGGGCAAAATGCCGAGGGTGCACTGTTAAAAGCCAGTCTGCTCAACACCGCCGAGGATTTGGGAAATCCCGGTCCTGACTTCAAATTCGGTTGGGGAAGGGTCAATGCGCTTAAAGCCGTAACCATTTTGGAGGATAACAGGTATTTGTCCAGTTTGATTTCACAGGGGTCTGTCAATACACACAGCATAACAGTTCCTGCCAACACCAAACAACTTCGTGTGATGTTGTATTGGAACGATGTTGAAGGCGATCCTCTGGCCGCCAAAGCATTGGTGAATGATCTTAACTTTCTAGTAACGGATCCAGGTGATAATGATTTTGAGCCTTGGGTGCTCAATCCAGCGCCTAATGCCACCACGCTTAACGCGAATGCCGTCAGAGGGATAGACGACCGTAACAACATGGAACAGGTCACCATCAACGACCCTGCTGCTGGAACGTATACGCTAACCGTGGATGGATTTTTGATTCCTCAAGGTCCTCAGAAATATTATATCGTGTATGAGTTTCTGAATGAAGATATCACGGTTACTTATCCGATCGGTTCCGAAGGGTTTGTTCCCGGTGAAACAGAAACCATTCGTTGGGATGCCTATGGCGTAAATGGAACTTTCTCCATGGAATATTCAACTGACAACGGATCCAATTGGACAAACGTTACCACCACCATCCCAGCCGCTCAGCGTTATTACAATTGGGTGGTACCATCCACACTCACTGGACAGGCATTGGTGAAAATCACAAGAGGTGCCATATCAGGACAAAGCCCTGAAAATTTCAGCATCATCGGACTGCCAACTGGTATAACAGTGGATTGGGCATGCCCTGATTCCGTCAGGTTGGTTTGGAATGCGGTACCAGGGGCCATTGCCTACGAAGTGAGTAAGCTAGGCTCCATGTACATGGACTCAGTGGCGTATTCAACCGCCACTTCCGCGGTAGTCACAGGAACCAATCCCAACACCGCTCATTGGTTCAGTGTACGTGCCATCACCCCCGATAACACAAAAGGACGAAGAGCCAATGCCGTGTATAAGGCTCCAGGTGTCTTCTCGTGCCCCATCGCCGTTGATGCCTCTACCACCCAAATGATTAGCCCACCCAACTCTTTGCAAAGCTGTCAAGGCCTTACCAGCGTGCCTGTTACAGTCCGCGTTGAGAACGATGGGCTATCTCCTGTCGTAGATGTTCCACTTTCGTATTCATTAAATGGAGCAGCACCGATAACAGAAATTGCCGTTGGCACCATCGCTCCGGGAGGCTTTGTCAATTACACCTTTACGGCCACTGTGGATCTATCGACTGTTGGAACTTATAACCTAGAAGTGTGGTCCACGTTGGTAGGAGATGGAAATGTTTACAACGACACCACCATCACCAATGTTCAAGTTGCCTCTGGATCCATCGTTACCCTCCCATACAGTGAAAATTTTGAAACGCAAACCAATTGCGCCACTGCCAACAATTGTGCCGCCACCGTATGTAACCTGACCAATGGATGGGTCAATCTCACCAATGGAGATGGTGATGATATCGACTGGCGTGTCAACTCCGGATTGACCCCATCAAACAACACAGGACCGGATGTGGATCACAATCCTGGCACCAGTGCAGGCAAATACATTTATACGGAAGCCTCAGCATGTTTTTCACAAGAGGCGGTAATCATTTCACCATGTATCGACTTGAACGGAAGCAATAACCCCGTATTCGAATTCTGGTATCACCTGTACGGTGCCAACATGGGCGAGCTGCATACCGACATTTATGTCAATGGTAATTGGATCTTGGATGCCTATCCGGTACTTTCAGGAAACCTTGGCAATGTATGGCAACTCGGATCCGTGAATTTAAGCCCATATATCGGAGAGATCATCAATGTTAGATTCCGTGGAACTACAGGCGTTGATTTTGCCAGTGACATGGCGATAGATGATATCTTTGTCTATGATACCAGTGCTCCACCCGTTGCCGCTTTCAACGTTAATCCTGGCAACATTTGCGTTGGTCAAACCGTAAACCTTACAGACCAATCCACCAATTTACCAAACGCCTGGAGCTGGGTCATCACCCCATCCAGTGGTTTCAACTACGTTAACGGAACGTCTGCCAATTCACAGAACCCATCGGTGTCATTTACCGTGGCTGGTAACTATGACATACAATTAACCGTCACCAACAGTTTTGGAACGGCAAGCACTACTCAAAATGCAGCTATCTCTGTTGGTGTTGCTTCATCGCTTCCAGTAGTCGAGACATTCCAAGCCGCTTCGTATCCTCCAACAGATTGGACCGTAGAAAACTCCGACAACGCTATCACATGGAGCCAGTCGTCATCGATTACAGGAGCCGATGGCAATCCTACGTTGGCTTCTTTCATTGACAACTACAATTATGATGCCGCTGGTCAGGAAGATGGATTACTCACTGAAAGGATAGATTTGAACGGTGTCTCCACCGCTTTCATGACGTTTGATGTGTCTCACGCGAGATATTCAGCCGCATATGAAGATGCGCTGCGAATCGATATTTCAACCGACTGTGGTGCAACTTTTATTCCTTCAGGTTATTTCAAGCAGGGAGCCGCATTGGCAACTGTCCCAGACCAAACCACTGTTTTTGCCCCTGCCGCTGCTACCGATTGGAGAAAAGATACGCTAGACCTAAGTGGTTATTTGAATTCCGAAGTCATCGTGAAATTTGTGAACGTAACCGGTTATGGTAATTCTTTGTTCCTGGATAATATCAATGTTGATTTCACATCGAATGTCAACAATGATCTCCAGTCGTTCAATGTTTGGTCCGTTTATCCGAACCCCGGTAACGGTAACTTTAACGTTGAAATGAACAGCGAATGGAGCGCTGAAGTGTCATTGACCGTCATGGACTCCAAAGGTGCCATGGTTTATAACGACTATATTAGGATCAATAGGGGAGTTAACAGACGACAGATAGACCTATCGAATCTGCCCAAGGGAGTATATCAGTTACAGTTGAATGACGGTTCAAGTATCCAATCTTACAAGATAGTAATCATTTAGTGACGTAAAATATCAAGCGGAGGCGTGTTCAAAGCGTCTCCGCTTTTTCTATGGATTCAAAACCATTACCGATAAAAAGTTCCAAGGATGTATCAGGGCAGCTCCCTGAACTTCCTGGCGTATATTACTTTTTAGATCGATATGGCAAACCCCTATACATCGGTAAAGCCGCCAACATCCGCAAGAGAATTTTAACGCACGATTACGGTGATGATGGCGTACTGGCTCGTCATGGTGCATGGATTCAACTGGTCAATTGGGAACTTACAGGAAACACGGTAATTGCTTCGCTGCTGGAAGATCATCGGATCCGATCCTACTGGCCTGCCCTTAACAGGGCGCAAAAGTCGAAGCCGTGGAAATTTTCCGTAGAAAACTATATCGACCGTCAAGAACGATGGCGGATGTCAGTGGTGAGTCGGAAATCATACAGGCTAAATGCCGTTCATTTTCACAGCTATCCGGATGCAATCGACCACGTATCGGAAAAAGTACGTAAATGGGGATTAAACGGAAGGCTTTGCAGTGTTCCGTTCAATCATGACATAGGATTTCAAGAACATCAAAAAGGCTTCATGGAAATGATACGAGAGGAAAAAAGTCAAATTCGATATGATATTTTTTACGGTAAGGGTAGGGGGGTCGGTGAAGTTTCATTTGTGATGCTTTCAAACAGCATGTACCAGGGCTTTGGCTTTATTGCAGAAAAAGAAAGCAGGAATCCGCATTTAATTCAGAAAAACCTGATTGAATGCCTTTCATCGCCTACCACCGAAAAAACCATAAAGAAGCTCATTGAAAAAGACGGCGTGGATTTCAGTTTCACCGGCATGGAACTGAGCAATGTGATACAATCGATGAAAACCCTGCCTAAAGAACGAAAAGGCAGTTTATGCATACCCTTTTCCTGAAACACCCCTTCCGCTTAAAGGCAAGCGGAAGGAAGTGTTCAGCGTCATCAGCTCTTACGGGAACCGACAATCAAAAGGTCGTTGACTTGGATC
>JBMTLM010000177.1:0-4663 GCA_049431185.1 Bacteroidia bacterium
ATTCAACTATTGTATTTGCCTAGTATACATATTATCATATTCGTGGGTATCGGCACAAAATGGTGAGCATTACTTTCAACAAAAGGTGGATTATGACATCAAGGCCAAGCTGGATGATCAATCGCAGACGCTTACCGGTCATGTCCGTATTGCATACACCAACAAATCAAGAAACACCTTAGATACCATTTGGTTTCACCTCTGGCCAAACGCCTACTCAAGCCGATCAACGCCGTTATGTAAGCAATTGGTCACCGATATGGATGCCTCCTTGTTTTTTGCCGATAAAGCGGATCAAGGTGCTATTGATTCAATATCATTTGAAATCGACAACAAGCGGGTGCAAACGCAATTTCTTGGCGATTCAAAGGAAATGGCCGCATTGATATTGAATGAAAAAATTGGACCCGATGAGACCGTTATCATCACCACACCATTCAGGATAAAAGTGCCACATGCGAAGTTTTCCCGTATGGGAAGGGAGGGAGATGCCTATTACATGACCCAGTGGTATCCCAAGCCTGAGGTCTATGATCAAGAAGGTTGGCATCCCATGCCTTACTTAAACAGGGGCGAGTTTTACGCTGAATTTGGCGACTATCAAGTGGAGTTGGAGGTAGCCACCGATTATATCGTTGCCGCCTCCGGAACGCTTGTCTGTCAAGAGGAAAACGAATTCCTAAGAAATTTAAACCGAAAACCACCTAGTAGTGATTCCGCAGATGATTTATCAAAAGCTGCTACATCCACCAAAAGGCTTCGATTTGTACTTGAAAAAGCACACGATTTTGCGTGGTTCGCAGACCGGGATTTTCGAGTGATATTGGATACCGTAACCTTGGAATCAGGTAAAAGGGTGGCGACTGCCGTATACCACACTTCAAAGAGGGCTGATTTATGGCAAGATGCTATACACTATTCTGAAAGGGGTTTGAAATTCCTGTCCAAAACGATTGGCGAATACCCCTATGAAACCTTCACAGTAGTGGACGGCAGGATTTCCGCCGGAGGTGGCATGGAATACCCTTCCATCACCATATTGAATTCGCCAAGCAATGCAGAGGAATTAGAGAGGGTATTGGTACACGAATTAGGCCATAACTGGTTTTATGGTGCTTTGGCTTCCAATGAACGGTCAGATCCCTGGATGGATGAAGGGATGAATACCTATTATGAACAGTTATATATGCATCAAGCCCGAATAAGTTCACGTTCCATGTCAAACGGCGTGGAAACTTTTCTGGGTAAGGTGGTGGGGGTTTCTAACCTCAGCCAGGACTCTTTGTTCAATTTCATTCTGGACTTGGCGGGTTTTGATCACCAAGACCAACCCATCAGGACACACTCCGAAAAGTTTACCAGTTTTAACTATGGGGTTATAGCTTATTTGAAGACAGCGAAGGCCTTTGAGTTATTGTTTAATTACCTGGGACCTGATCGATCGTCCGCTTGTATCAGGAACTATTATGAACAATGGAAATTCCGACACCCCACACCCAATGATTTGCAAACATCCTTTGAAAAATCCAGTGGAGAGGATTTGAACTGGTTTTTTAACGACTGGTTAAAGGTAAACGACCCTTTGCTGATTTCCGCATCTGGTGAAAGTGATGAAAAAACCATTTCCATTTCACGAAAGGCAGGACCTATGACTCCCATGCAGCTTACGGATGCCAAGGGAAAGAGCGCGTGGGTCAAACCATTTAATGCGGATACCATCATCGATCTCACGGATTGGCAACCACCCATTGCAATCAATCGAGGATATCAACATCTACTGAAAAGTCAGGACGTGATCATCCAGCAGTCTTTCAAAAAAGCAAAGCCGGGGCTGCGCATTCGAATGGCACCTTCCTTGCATAATCCTTACGGATTCCGGCATTTAACAATGATACCGCTGCCTGGCTGGAACAGTTACGATCGAACAATGGGAGGGTTGTATTTCTCCAACCGCAACTTGGTACCTCAAAAAACAGAATTTTCGATTTTTCCACTGTACTCTTTTGAAAGATCAAAGATGAGTGGTGTCTTTAACTTGACTAGGAATTTTTGGTCTCCTTCCGGAATCATATCCAACTGGCAAATCAGCATCAGTGGCAAATCGTTCGGATACGACCTCTATGAGAACACCACATCCACGGCGTTTGCGTTGAAAAGGACACTGGATTATAAAAAAGCGGAGGCCGGTGTCAAACTGTTCTTCAGAAATACTGACCCTCAATCTAAAATGGAAAGGTCGTTGGAGTTCCGGGGTATTGGTGTTTTCAAGGAAGAGGCTGTTTTTGAGGTAAACAACAGGGGAGTCAGCCGGATCTTTGAATATGTCCCGAAGTATTTTAATGCCGTAACTTATACAAGCCGAAATGCACGAAAAATCGACCCTTACTCATTTGCGTTTAGCCTGACGGGGTCAGATGACCATTTGAAGATTGCCGGTGAGATTAATTACCGATTGAGTTACAAGAAGGAAAGGAAGGGGTTTGATGCAAGATTGTTTTTCGGTACTTTCCTGTTCAACGAAACCACGAGAAACTATAATTTCAAGATGAGTGCATGGAATGGTGCGGATGATTACCTTTTTGACGGCACCTATTTGGGTCGAAGCGAGACAACGGGATTGTGGAGCAGGCAAATATTGGTCAGAGATGGGGGATTCATCAATCCAATGTCATTGGGCCAATCAGGCGTTTGGTTGGCAGCACTGCATCTTTCAACAGACAATCCAACACCTTTACCGATCCGAGCTTTTGTAAATTTAGGTACCTATGAAGGCATCAACAGCATTTTTGACGACCTTCAAAATAGATTCATGTTTGAAGGTGGACTCACCGTTTCCTTGGCCAAAGGAATCGCTGAAGTTCATTTCCCGCTTTTCCAATCGGAAGATATCCAACGTACTTTAGATGCAAATAACCTTACTTTTGCAGATAGGGTGCGATTTGTACTTGATTTAAACAAGTTATCCTTCGAACCGCTGCGAAACCGGATCATTAACGGCATTAGATGAGTGTATCAAAAAACAAGATTTATTTTCTTTCGGATTTTCATCTTGGCGTTCCCGACCCTAGATCAAGCCGAGAAAGGGAATTAAGAATCGTTAAATGGCTCGATCAAGCAGCCCTTGATGCTGCTGAAATATACCTGTTAGGTGATGTTTTTGATTTTTGGTTTGAATACCGCAACGCGGTACCCAAAGGATACACCCGGCTATTGGGCAAATTGGCGTTGTTGTCAGACCAAGGAGTCAAGTTACACTTCTTCACGGGTAACCACGACATGTGGGTTTTCGACTATTTCCCAAATGAAATCGGTTGTGAAATCTACAAGGAGCCTATCACAAGAATGATCCTAGGAAAGAAATTCTTCATCGGGCATGGTGATGGATTAGGCCCCGGTGACCATGGTTATAAATTCATCAAAAGAGTTTTCGCCAATCCCGTATGCCAATGGCTATTCAGATGGATTCATCCTGATTGGGGCATACCATTAGCCAATTTTTTTTCAAAGAGAAGCCGAATAGCCACAGGTAACACCGATGAAAAATACCTGGGTGACGATCAGGAATGGCTGGTACAATATTGTAGGACATTGCTTAAAGAAAACCATTACGATTTTATGATTTTCGGGCATCGGCACCTGCCGATTGATATGATGATAGAAGGCAAGGGTAGGTATGTAAACCTTGGCGAATGGATACACCACAACACCTATGCGGTTTTTGATGGACAAGAATTACAGCTTAAAGCTTTTGATGGTTTTTAATTGGCTGATAATCATAACTTTATAACCTATTGTTTTTTTCGGGCTTTGCCCTTTTGAATGGTCGGTTTGGGTTAACTTAGAGACCCTAACAAAAAACTGACTATGAAACTGAACCGAATGACCTGTTCGTTCCTGATTTTGATTTTGGGCTTGATGATGGCTTTCAACTCCACGGCTCAAACCATCTCTAATGGAGCGATTAAATTCAAAACCGGTGAGATTGTCACACCGCGAAACGTTGAATCTTTTGTTGCCAACCCTGGAATTTCTTCACAGGAAGTGTTCGATGGAAAATTTTTCCGGATCATTACCTTCAATGAAATACCTTCCGCTTCCACCCGCCAAGCCTTGGAGACGGCTGGCGTGTATCTTTTCAATTATCTTCCAGATCGATCCTACATGGCAACTTTTGATTTGAATGCCAACTTGGGTGTTTTGGAAAAGGCAGACATTCACTCGGTAGTCAGTTTTGAACCCAATTGGAAGTTAAACCGCGATTTGTTTTCAGGTTCCATCCCAGCATGGGCCGTTAAACAGGAGGGAACAGAGGACTTGGTGGTTCGATATCATAAAGGAGTCAATCCTGACATGGTGGTCGCTGCTTTGGAAAGCAATGGCGTATCGGTCATTCGCCGTTATGATTATGCCAGATGGGTCGAGGTTCGAACGGCCAGTGGTAAGTACCAAGAATTGGCTGCACTTCCATTCGTAAACGGGGTGGAGCCGATTGCCCCGCCACCGGTTCCCGATGATGAGAAAGGTCGATCATTACATCGTTCCAATGCCATCAATTCGGATTCACCGATGGGACGACACTATGATGGTACAGGAGTTTCTGTAGCCTTGGCGGACGCCGGCCCTGTTGGTCCACACATTGATTATACGGGAAGACTAGATCAGG
>JBMTLM010000178.1:0-4653 GCA_049431185.1 Bacteroidia bacterium
CGTTGCCACTTCATTTGTTTTTAAATTGATGTTCTTTTTTTGATAATCCCGAGACCGATCCAACACCACATCATCTACTGCAATGCCAGCGTCTTTTGCGGTTTCCAACGCACTGGTGGCAAAGGACGATTGTAACACACCCGCCCAACCGTTGCCTTGTTGGCTTCCATTATCTGACTGACCACGGCTGATCTTCTCCACACATCGAGCCACCGCCATCTTGAGTCTTCGTTGCATCTGCGGATCCTGATCCAGGTCTTTAATCATGCTTCCGAGACATTGTGAAGCCAAGACCACATCAATGTTGGCACCTAGTTTGGATTGAGGCTGCGTACCTGTAAGCGTCGTGATGTTTAGACTATTCGGAGAAGATGTTTCTATGGCATTTAACAGATACATCATGGCTTCGCGAAGCTGCCCTGCATACTTTCCTTGACTCAAAGTGTTGCCTTCCCTTCGAATAGCCATGGCCACCATGGCGGTGGTAGCGGGATCTGATTGCACCGCATGTGGATCCCTGATTTCCTGACGTTGATGCGAACCTGCGCCCCAACCGCCATCCTTATTTTGGGCATCCATCAACCAATCCATGCCAATATTGGTGGCGTTTACCACACGTGCTGGCAAGTTGCGCTCATCCCCTTGGTTCAAGCCCTTACCTTCAAAGGCCGTCATGAATACGCATTTGGGAGCGTCCTCACCTGCATCGCCAACTACTGAAAAGCCCCCATTCGATTTGCCTGACAGCGGCCTAGAATGAGGGCTAGATGATGCATGATCTGAGCAACATGGCTGGGAATTGGATACATTCCACGCGGTACTGAACAAGGTGATGCCACTGGTGGCCACGATGGCCCCGGCAATCAAGAAGATTTTGGTTTTCATAGTTTCGGTTTTTTGAATGAGACCGGACTATGATGCGAACCCTGTACAGATTCCACAAAATAAATTTCGAAAAATGAAACCTGACCTTATAGATCCTCGATGTGCTTCAAGTAATGATCAGCCTGCTCCAAAAGAGCCGCCCGTTGGTCGCCACTCATCTTATCCAAAATGCGATACATCATTCCGATGCGCGGGTTCCGCTCGAATTTGTCGCGATGCAACTCATAAAAGTTCCAATACAAACTGTTGAAAGGACACGACCTATCGCCTGTTTTCAGGTCGGCATCATAATGACAGCTTTTGCAATAATTGCTCATCTTACCGATGTAATTGGCAGACGACACATAGGGCTTGGTTCCTACGATGCCGCCGTCTGCAAACTGGCTCATGCCACGGGTGTTGGTGATTTCCACCCATTCAATGGCATCAATGTAGATTCCTAAGTACCATTGGTCGACTTCATCGGGATGTATACCAGCCAAAAGCGCAAAATTGCCAGTGACCATCAATCGCTGTATATGATGGGCATAGGCTTTGTCGAGTGATTGTTGGATGGCGTGCTGGAGGCAGTTCATTTTTGTATCACCACTCCAAAACCATGACGGCAGCTTACGCTGGTGATCCAAGAAATTCAACTTGCTGAACTCTGGCATCCATCCCCAATATATTCCGCGCATATATTCACGCCAGCCCAGGATTTGTCTTACAAATCCCTCAATTTGTGGTAGGGAGATTTTGCCTTTACTATGACGATAGGTGGCAACGGCGGATTCGATGACTTCCGATGGAGAAATCATCTTAATATTCATAGAAAAGGAAACCCGGCTATGAAAAAGCAACCAATCATCGGTATGCATAGCATCTTGATATCGGCCAAACAAGGTCAAGGCGTATCGACAGAAATGATCGAGCACGTCGATACTTTGTTGCCTGTTTACGGGCCACTCAAACGCTGAGGGGTCTATTTTACCAAAGTGTTTCAGTCCCGCATGCTTGATGTCCTGATAAACTTCCGTGCAATCGTTCTTCCATTCGAGCAACGGAGGCAATGACTCCTTGCCGGAATACCGTTGGCGATTTTCAGCATCGTAATTCCACTTACCTCCTTCTGGCTTTCCGTTAGGCTCCATCAAGATGCCATAACGCTTGCGCATCGCACGGTAAAAGGTTTCCATGAGTGGGGATTTGCTCCCTGGAAACATACCTCGAAGCATCATGCGATCACTCATAAAGTGACCGGTATCGGTGCTGTTACATTCCCATTGCGATGTCTGCGAGAATTGTTGAAGCTGCTGGTCGAGTCGGTATTCGTCAGGTAATTGATATTCGAAGGCAACTGCCTTGATGCTTAACAAATGCTTGGTCAATAGCTCCGATAGCGGCAACCGTGCATCAGGGTCTGTGATCTTGATGTAATGCACCGCATGTCCTGCTTTTTTCAAGGAAGCAGCAAAAGCGCGCATCGCGCTGAAAAAGCCGACGATTTTCTGGATGTGATGCGTAACGTATTCCGACTCTTGATGCATTTCCGCCATCAGATACAAGATATCATCATTTGGCTTTTGAAACCATGTGTGTTAGCTGTTGAGCTGATCGCCCAGAATCAATCGTAAGGTTTTATATTTTGCCGGCATTGGATTTGCTTCGCTTGCAACGATCGCTACAATATTTTACTTCCTCCCAAACACGTTCCCATTTTTTGCGCCATGTAAATGGGCGTTGGCAAACTAAACATGTCTTCGTAGGGAGATTCAGTTTTTTGTGCACGATTTAGGCATGAATTCAACATAACAAAATGCCCATCGATAAAGTTTGTCAAAAAGGGTTTCATATGGCCACTTGGCCGACTAACCACATGGAAGTCGAAACGAAATATTCACCAATGACCAATCACCAATGACTTTTCACTACTACCTCCTGCTGGCGCTTCGAAAAGGCCGGCGATCAGGACGTGGTGAACGGGGTTTGGGAGTATTTGATGGCGTAGGCGCAAGGGAAGCATCCATCGGGAATGGATGATCTTTGATCACCTCAATATCCTTACCAATCAGTTTGCGGATGGCCTTCCACTCGTCCAATTGCTCTTGGTCGCAAAATGAAATGGCATGGCCCGATAGCCCAGCCCTTCCCGTTCGGCCGATGCGATGCACATACGTTTCCGGAACTTCGGGAAGATCGCAGTTGAAAACATATGGAAGCTCATCGATATCGATCCCCCGTGCGGCAATATCGGTCGCAACCAGAATGCGAATCTTGCCGTCCTTGAAATTGTTCAACGCGTTTTGGCGCTGATTCTGGCTCTTGTTGCCGTGAATGGCCGAAGAGGAGATGCCTGCTTTCAAAAGCATGCGCACTACCTTGTCGGCACCGTGTTTGGTGCGTGTAAAGACCAACGCATTTTTAATAGGCAGTTCCTTGAGCAAATGAATCAACAGCTTGACCTTATCGGCCCTGTTGGTGTAATACAATGATTGTTCGATTTTATCGACCGTAGAGGATGGAGGTGTAACCTCCACTTTTACGGGATTGTGCAAAAGGGAGTCGGCCAGCTTTTGGATTTCCGGCGGCATGGTAGCGGAAAAGAAGAGGGTTTGCTTGCGAGCAGGTAATTTGGAAATCACTCTTTTTACATCATTGATGAATCCCATGTCGAGCATACGATCGGCCTCATCCAAGACGAAAATCTCGAGATGCCCGAGATTGATGAAACCTTGCTGCATCAGATCCAATAAACGTCCAGGAGTGGCTACCAAAACGGCTGGGTTTTTACGCAATGCTTCGGTTTGTGCATGTTGCGATACACCTCCGAAAATGACGGTATGGCCGACATGCAGATGACTGCCATAAGCACGTAAACTTTCATTGATTTGGATAGCCAATTCACGGGTAGGTGTAAGCACCAAAGTGCGGATGTGTTTGTGGGGAACTTTTCGTTCGTGCATTAGCTGCAGGATCGGAAGTGAAAATGCTGCGGTTTTGCCTGTGCCTGTTTGGGCACATCCGAGCAGATCCCTTTTTTCAAGCACATGAGGAATTGATTGTGCTTGGATAGGTGTTGGAGATTCGTAGCCCTCCTTAGCGAGAGCATGCAATAGAGGCTCAATAAGCCCAAGGTTTTGAAATGACATATTTGGTGAAGTGAGGTTGCAAAAGCGTTGTAAAACTGACGCAACGGATAAAGAAGGAAAACGGCCTACAACCAGCCGGAATTCAATGGAAATCTTGGCAAAGATACGACAATTTGCCGCGATTGTCAAATAAGTTAGAATTAAGGAGTCTTTTTACATGCGTTCCCCCATGAGGACATCAGAAAATTCATTTCAAAAAATCAAATTGAAAATCAAACTCTTTTGTTTGGAATCAGCAAACAAACCAAACCCCAAAAACCTTTTACTGTTTGTAAATTTGCATACCCTAAATATTAATTATTACATCTACCATGACAACAGGCAAAATCAACGTTCAAACGGAGAACATTTTTCCTATCATCAAGAAATTCCTCTATTCAGATCATGAGATTTTCTTACGGGAATTGGTATCAAATGCCGTAGACGCATCTCAAAAGCTACGCACCTTGGCTTCGGCCGGTGAATTCAAGGGTGAGCTCGGTGACTTATACGTGGAGGTAAAGGTGGACAAGGATGCCAAGACCATCACCATTTCTGACCGAGGCATCGGCATGACCGCCGAGGAGATTGAAAAGTACATCAATCAGATTGCGTTTTCAGGTGCAGAAGAGTTTGTGAACAAGTACAAAGACAAGATGGA
>JBMTLM010000179.1:0-4632 GCA_049431185.1 Bacteroidia bacterium
GGTTTCCCCGGGGATGAACGCAAGGCATTTAAACAATCGGTCATTCCGGTGGAATCCAATCAGGTGGAACAGGTTTATCATGATTTGCCACCTGGCAAATACGCCGTGGCCATCATACACGATGCCAACGGCAATCGGAAACTGGATACGAACTTCATGGGCATTCCCAAAGAGGGTTATGGTGTTTCCAACAACATCGTCAACATGTTCGGCCCTCCAGGTTTTGAAGAGTCTTCCTTTGTTTTGAAATCCGGTGTATTCACCACTGAAATCAAAGTACAATACTGAGCATGTCAAGTTTTCAATCAATCAACTTAATCTTTTTGAATGCGGGAATGCGTTGTGTATGTATCCTGTTGATGTTGTTGCCCGCCATCGCTTCTGCACAAGAAACCATGAAGGGACGGTTGAAAGGTCAGGTGGTGGATGAGCTTACTGGAGTGCCAGTTCCTTTTGCGAGTGTGGTAGTGGACGGTGGGCGTATCAAGGGGGCGTTATCGGACACCACGGGCGCCTTTTCCTTTGAGGGTCTATTGCCCGGAAATCATACACTCAAGGTCTCTCACGTTGGACATGTGACTTATGTAAACAGACGTGTCGTCATCGTTTCAGGACAAACCACCGAGATGTTGATCAATTTGGTAACAGACCGACGCACCCTGCAAGAGATTACCGTTCGTCCCGAACCCTTCAAGAATCAGGAAGGCATGCCCGTGCTCGTGCATTCTCTGGGTAACGAGGAGATCAGCAGAAATCCTGGCAGCGACAATGATGTTTCCAAGGTGATCCGGGCATTGCCGGGCGTTGCATCGGTATCATCCTTCCGGAACGACTTGATAATTCGAGGAGGAGCTCCCAACGAAAACCGGTTTTTCATCGATGACATTGAAGTGCCCGTATTGAATCACCTCACTACCCAAGGCGCGTCGGGCGGTGCATATTCCATCATCAATTCCAACCATCTCCGGGAAGTGGATTACATGAGTTCGTTTTTCAAGGTCAACCATGGTAACGCCCTCAGCTCCGTGTTTGATTTTAAACTTCGGGAGACAGGTGCCGACACCTCCAATTATACCGTGTGGATGGGCGGAACGGAAACGGGTGTTGCAGTGGAAAAATCTTTGGGCAAGGGCTCTGGCATGTTACTTTCCGCCAGGCGTTCCTATCGTCAATATATTTTGCAGATGCTGAACTTTGCATTCCTGCCAGTTTATAATGATGTCACCGCCAAGTTCAGGATTCGAACCGGCAAGAATTCATCCTTAACACTGTTGGGCATCGGGGCATTGGATGATTTCACTTTGAATGAGGATGTGGGAGATAATGAGATACAGCGGTATTTGCTCGACAATCTCCCAGTGAGCGACCAATCCAATTATACGGCCGGGGCGGTTTATCGTGTGTTCAAGGGGAACGCAGGTTATAAGTTCATTGTAAGCAGAAGCGAACTGAAAAACAGAGCCCGCAAATATTATCAAAACGACGATTCCAACTCCGATAATCTTTTACTCGACTATGACTCCAGGGAACAGTCCAACCGGGGTCGCTTCGAATACACCTATAAATCCAATGGTTTCTCCACATTGGTTGGTTTTGGTATGGATGACATCACGGCCACCTTTGATGTTTTCAATCGATCTTTTAATGCTAATGGACCGCAGGATGTTGCCTATGGTTCCAAGCTGAGAATCCTGCAATACGGCATTTTTGCCCAAACCTCAAAGTCTTTTTTCAACGATGTCTTGACCATCAACCTGGGTGTTCGAACGGATGCCGCCGACTTCAACACCTCTATGAACAGGCCATTGGATCATGTGTCTACCAGATTGGGAATGGCCATTCAACCTTTCGAAGGATTCTCCATCAATGCAAGTTGGGCCAATTACCATCAATTGCCTCCACTCAACACGCTGGGTTATGCTGAGAGCGCAGGAACCCTAGCCAATCAAACGCAGGCGCAATATCTAAAGTCAACACACTACACGGCAGGGGTGTCTTGGGAAAACCGTCATTCGGGCAGATTGTCGCTCGAAGGATATTACAAGTATTATCCCAATCAGATGACATCGCTTCGCGATAGCATTAGCATAGCGCACATACCGGTTGACTTTGGCGTTTTTGGAAACTATCCGGTGAACTTCAATTCAAAAGGTCGAGCCTATGGGTTCGAGCTTTTTTATCAGCAACGGCTATACAAAGGTTATTATGGGATGTTGTCATATACCTTGGGGTGGAGTGAATACACCGATGTTCAAGGCAGCTATGTTCCTTCGGCCTGGGATGCTCGGCATATCGTGAGCACCACATTGGGTCGTAAATTGGGTGACAAATGGGAGATAGGCTTTACATGGCGCATGCAGTCGCCCTTGCCTTTCACTCCGTTCGATGCCGAATTATCGTCGTTGCGACCCGTATGGGATGTCAACAACCAAGGTGTTCGCGATTATAGTCGTTTGCATGCATCCAGGGGCAAGTATACCAACATGATCAATGCAAGGGTGGATCGCGTTTTCAAGTTCAGGAACTTTACGATGAACGTTTACATGGATTTGGAAAACATTTTGTCGGATGCCGATAGTCAACAGGCCTTGATTCAAGAGCGTGAAAAGTTTCCGGATGGCGGATTGGGTGCCCCCGTGGTGTTGAACCCAGGTGATCCAGTTGAACAACAGCGGTACAGTTTAAAATATATCCAAAACGCGCAAGGGGCATTCATCCCCACCTTTGGCTTCATTGTCAGCTTTTAAGTCCTGCAATAGCCCATGTTTCCGCCTTTAGGTTTTGCATAAAGGTTTGAATACAAGTGATTCTTACCTTTTTGTTAATAATGAAGATCACTTATCCTGAAGCGTAATAATTTCTTATTTTTGTCGTTCTTTAAATCTTATCACGCTCAATTTCACTTATTTAGTCAAACCAAACCAAATCAGATAAAACCCATTAAAATCAAGTTAAATGGAAAAGAACGCCCCTAAAACATCTGTTTTAACCAATTTGATCACCTACTTGACCATTCCGCTTTCGTTGGTCGCTTGCTTTTTGCTATTCGAGTTTGTACTCGGTAGCCCAAGCAATTTTATTGAAAACAATCCTGCCAATAACCCCTTGCCAGGGAATTACTTGGGTATTGTATATAAAGGAGGCTACGTGGTTCCCGTACTGATGAGCACTGTTTTGATTGTGATCATTTTCTGCTTGGAGCGCTACATGTCGATCAGCAGATCTCAAGGTAAAAGAAGCGCTGAGCAGTTTTTGGGGGAAATTCGCACCATGGTTGGTCAAGGTAATTTGGATCAAGCCATCAAAGCTTGCCAGACGCAGAAGGGTTCACTGGGTAATGTGATTCATGCCGGTCTGGTTACCTATCAGCAAATGAGCAAGGACACGGTTTTGGATAAGGAACAAAAGGTGGCTGCCATTCAAAAGAGCATCGAAGAAACCACATCCTTGGAAATGCCCATGCTTTCCAAGAACCTCTCCATCATTTCTACCATTGCCTCTACCGCAACCCTGATCGGTCTTTTCGGTACGGTATTGGGGATGATCAAGGCGTTCGCGGCCATGGCTACCGCCGGTGCGCCTGATGCAGTGGCACTTGCCAACGGTATCTCCGAGGCCCTGATCAATACCGCTTTGGGAATCGGAAGTTCGGCGATTGCCATCATCATGTACAACTTCTTCACCACCAAGATTGACGCCATCACTTACGGCATCGACGAGGCAGGCTACAGCATCGTACAAAGCTTCTCTGCTAAACACTGATAATCCGCGCCAACAATGCCTAAGGTTTCATATCCACGGTCGTCTCCAGTATTGGACATGACCCCTATGGTGGATCTGGCGTTTCTGCTGGTTACGTTCTTCATGCTCACTACCAAGTTCAGGGCTGACGAACCGGTTATCGTAGACACGCCTTCCTCCGTCTCGGAAATCAAGTTGCCGGATATTGATATCATGACCATTACCATCAATCCTGAAGGAGGATGCTTCTTCAACATCGATGGACAAAAAAACCGGGAACAGGTTTTGTTGAAAATGGGAGAGCGATACAACATCCAATTCACCCCGAGTGAAGTCAAACGCTTTACCGTATTAACCTCTTTCGGTCTTTCTGTCAGTGACCTTAAAAGTTATTTACCGTTGGGTGAAGAAGGCAGAAAGAAAATTGCTCAAAAGGGAGTCCCCATGGATTCCACCAATAACCAACTGTCGGATTGGATTCGTTTCAGTCGCCTTCAAAACCCGCAATTCAGGATTGCCGTGAAAGGTGACCGCGAAACCGACTATAAAACGGTTAAAAGGGTGATTGAGATCCTCCAGGAGAACAAGGTGAACAAATTCAACCTCATCACCAATCTAGAACAAAACAACTAACCAACAGCAAGGAACATGGCTCATCTGAATACCGAAGACAACGGCGGTGGCGGAAAAAAGGAAGGCAAGGTCAAACAGAAGAAGTCTTCGACCCATATCGACATGACTCCCATGGTTGATTTGGCTTTCCTGCTATTGACGTTCTTTATGCTTACCACCACCTTCAGCAAACCCAAAACCATGGAGGTGAATATGCCGGTGCAACCCGACAACGAGGAGCAACAACAGAAAGTGGCCGAGTCACTCCCCTTGACGGTT
>JBMTLM010000180.1:0-4627 GCA_049431185.1 Bacteroidia bacterium
CCTGGAAGAGCGCCCCGCCGGCCGCGTCGGGCCCGGCGTTGGTGATGACGATGGCGGATAGGTCAAACCGGATCCCGTTAATGAATGCAAGTGAAATATCAGAATTTGAAATGCCCTGGAACGCATCAGCATTAAAGAACAGGAACAGTAGCCGCTGCAATTGGTAAACCAGTAGCAGTACCACGATGGATTTGCTCGCTTTGGATTGGCAGGGGTTCATTTGCAATTGTACCAATGATGCAAATATCTATTGTTTTTGGTCGATTTGAGCTCGATGTAAAATTCTTTAATTTTGGACATCGGCTGAAAATTATCGCCCTAATCTAAAATCCATGAAAAAATATTCCATTACTGCATGCGTCTGTTTAGGCACATTGATCCTTTCTTGTGGCCCATCCGAGCAAGAAATCAAAGATGCAGAAAAACGTGCCGCCGATTCTGTGGCCGCTGCCAAGGAAATGATGGACGCCGCGAAGGAGGCAGCCTTAATGCAAAGTCAGATTCGCCAAAGAGAGGTTATCGATTCCTTAGCCAAGAATCCTGATACCACCAAGCTGGTGGCCGATACCTTAAAAAGCAAGTAGTCCGATCAGGCTATTTGGAGATGTACATCACCTCCTGCACTGCCTGAATCACCCTCGTGGGGTTGGGTAAGAATGCTTCTATCAGGGTTGGTGCATAAGGCAACGGCACATCGCCACCCATGACCCTGAGGACCGGAGCGTCCAGGTGGTCGAAAGCATCTTTCTGAACCTTAAATGCGATTTCTGTGGCAATAGCTGCCAAAGGCCAAGATTCTTCAACGATGATAAGCCGATTGGTTTTTTTCACAGACTCAATCACTGTATCATAATCGATGGGTCTAACCGTTCTCAAATCAATGACTTCTGCATCAATGTTCTGAGCCATCAGCTCTTCGGCGGCTTTCAGAGCCACTTTCATCATCTTACCGAAGGAAACGATTGTGACATCGCGTCCTGGTTTTTTGATATCGGCTTTTCCGATGGGCATCAGATATTCTCCATCGGGAACCATGCCTTTATCGCCATACATCTGCTCCGATTCCATGAAAATCACTGGATCATTGTCGCGAATGGCCGACTTCAACAACCCCTTAGCGTCGGCGGGATTAGAGGGTACGATTACCTTTAATCCGGGGCAATTGGCATACCAACTCTCAAACGCTTGGGAGTGCTGTGAGCTTAACATACCCGCTGAGGCGGTTGGTCCCCTGAAAACAATCGGGACATTGAAGTGTCCTCCGGACATCGACATCATTTTGGCAGCGGAATTAATGACTTGATCGATGGCCACCAGGGAAAAGTTGAATGTCATGAACTCAATGATTGGCCTCAAACCATTCATGGCGGCACCTACGCCGATTCCGGCAAAACCCAATTCGGCGATGGGCGTGTCAATCACTCTCTTGGCGCCGAATTCGTCTAACATACCCTGACTGACCTTGTATGCACCATTGTATTGAGCCACTTCCTCTCCCATCAAAAAAACATGCTCATCCCTACGCATTTCTTCCGTCATGGCCTCTCTCAGGGCTTCTCTGAATTGTAATTCCCTCATATTCAATTTTATGTGTATACGGTTGGTGTCGTGATTTCGGGTTCGAATTTAATGAATAAAGCCCAAGTGCGGGTTGTATTACCAAGTGGCGTTTAAAAACTAAAGTTAAAGAATACATTTGTGCTTACTCTTAGTTTACCAAGTTATGCGAATCAAGTTTCGTAGGTTCTTGTTACCCATTTTTTTCCTGCTGATAGCCGTCATCGCAGGTGTTTGGCTTTACTCATCTTACACGGACCTTGATTTTTTCACGATACGAAACCACGACTCTACGGCCGGTCCTTGTGCTGAAAAGGACTCACTACCTATGCAGGATTTTCATGTTCATTTGTTGCAATACTTGGCAGATGACAGTGACCAATCTTTGGTCAACACTTTCCTAGCAGCTAAGTCGCTCTCTCGCTCTCTAGCTGATTCCAATGCTTGTGTGCATGTGCTATCCATGAAACAGGTCGCTGACGAAACGGTTGTCTGCTTAAGGTCATTAATGGAATGGAAGTCCTACACCAATGATTCAAATCATTTAGCCGCTGCTGGAATGACAACGGATTCAATTGATCTGAAAGCGATTTTGCTAGCGGATGCGTTGGGAAATGGTTCAGCACTTCATGAACCAAAATATTCCAATATCCAACATCTGGAAAAGCTTATTGAATCGTCCCAATCCACCAATGCATCATTGGGTTTCAAAGACTCATTGGTGAATCAACTCATCCAGTCCGCCATGCGCTTGAACGAAGCGTTGGTGTTGTGGAATGAAGAGCGGAACCATGAATTGGTGGCATTGGCCGAAGCCCGCACCAATCATGGGGTGAAAATAGAAGAGGCCCGTACCAGGATCTTCATGATCTCCTTGGTTGCCTGGATGGTTTCACTCATGGTCATTTCCTTGCTCTATGTGAAAAGCGTGGTGCGGCGGTCATCCGACTTGATGCCTCCCTCGATGGCTTTGAATGACGTTGACATGGACAAAGATTTGCCTCTGGGCCAATCTCCGTTGCCAAATCAAAACCATGGGGATTCACAGGCTATCGCCCCGGCTCCCATGATGGTGGCCGATCTTGATTTGTCCAAAGTGTTTTTTGATTGCGGCGGAGACATACAATTGATGAAAAAAACAGTGAATCGCCACATGACTACCACATTTGCCGCCATAGGAAACCTCAAAACTTATCAGCGTTCTGATAATCATGAAGGTGCTGTTCGCGTGTTGAGGGTTTTGAGTACATCCAACGCCCAATTGGGATTTACATCTGTTCAGTCGCGTATTGATGGAATCATCGATCAATTATCCGTTTTGAAATCCGACCGATGGAACGGAATGGGTAATTTACTTTTGGAACTTACTCGGCAGGTGGAGATATTAAGGGATCGCCTAGGTAATCATCCCGCTTTCAAAAATTGATGGTCAGTTGACTTTGACGGGAATACCAATTGTAAAGGTCGCACCTTCTCCAAAGGTGGATTGACACGTAATGGTGCCACCATGGGATTTGATGATGTCATGGGTGATGGAAAGCCCCAGACCGGTACCTTTCCCCGTAGGTTTGGTAGTGAAAAAAGGGTTGAAAATCTTGGATAGGTGGTCAGCGGAAATACCGGTTCCATTATCTTTTACGGTGAAAAAGATGTGATCGTTGATGTATTTGGAGGTAATGGTCAGAACCGGCTTGTAACCCGGATTTTTTTCAGCCTTTTCATTCATGGAGTACATTGCATTTGTGAAAAGGTTAAGAAACACCTTGCTGATGTCCAACGAGGTCACCTCAACCAATGGAGCGTTATTGTCCAGCATCAGGTTTGTTTCCACAGAGAATCCTTTGTTTGAGATCACATAAGATTCCATGGCTATTTTGAGAAATTGCTCACAAATGGTATTGAGGTTTTCCAACTGCTGATGTCCCTCTCGATTGGCTCGCGTGTGCTCAAGCATCCCCTTGACGATGGAATCCGCCCGGGATCCATGTTCAAATATCTTATTGAGGTTTTGCCTTAAAAAGTCGCCTGCCTCTGCTCGTTCACTTTCATTTTTGGAGGTAACCAAGTCATCCAATAGCTCGAATGATATTTTGGCAAAATTGGTGACGAAATTCAGGGGATTCTGGATTTCGTGGGCAATACCTGCTGTGAGCTGTCCAAGCAAGGCCAGTTTTTCCTGTTGTACCAGTTTGTCCTGTGTGTTTTTCAGTTCTGTGAGAGCTTTTGAGAGCTCTTCGTTACGCTGGGCTAAATCCTGGGTACGGGCCTCCACGAGTGATTTCAATTCCGTCTCCCGACCTTTTAAGTCTGATATGATCCGATCATTCTGTTTTCTGATTCGGTTGGTGATGGCTGAAACCATGTGTTGCAGGATGTGCGGACGCTCCTTGAACAGTCCTTGGAATCCAACACGATCCATCTTGTAGAGGATACAAGGATTCATGGTGGTAACCGACATGGATCTGGGGGAGTTGTCGAAAAACGCCATTTCTCCGAAGAAGGCACCAGCTTCTAATTCAGCCAATGTTGCGTTCTCGTCGTGTACTTTGGTTTTGCCGCTTGCAATGATGAACAGTGAGTCACCCTGCTCCCCTTTATGGATAATCGAGGTGTTGTCGGGATAATGCACCTCTGAGAATGAACGCGCAACCGCCTCCAAGTCGGAAGGTTCCAATTTGGAAAACAACTCGGTGGAGGCCAATATGCGCTTGAAATCCGACATGCTTCTGCATTCAAAAATAGTAATTATGGGGTTCTAAAGTTGCACTTGTGGTTGTTCAGACTCTTTGAGCTAAATTTGCGACAGACCACAATGCCTTAATGGACGTTTTCAAAAACCGCGTTTCCGATGACAACCGATCAAAAACAAGACTTGGAGTTTAACAAGAACGAAGATCATAACAAAACATTGCTGAGTTCCCTCAATCACCGATTGTCAAAAGTGGCAGAGGGAGGCGGCAAAAAAAACGCTGAAAAGCAAAAGGAAAAGGGTAAGCTTTTGGCTCGGGAGCGGGTGGCCTATCTGTTGGACGCAGATCGACCCAGTTTGGAAATAGGTGCCCTTGCTGCC
>JBMTLM010000181.1:0-4625 GCA_049431185.1 Bacteroidia bacterium
GGTAGAAAGGTTACCTACCAGCGCGTCAGCGGCCATGGGACAACCACCATATCCACCTATTGCAACATCAAAATTGCTACATCCTGCCTGGTAGGCTGCAGCTAATTTAGGTTGCCAATTCACAGGTTTACAATGTAAATGCACTCCAAAGTCAATTCCTTGAAAGGAATTGGAAACCAGAGAAACGAGATGGCTAACATCTTCGGCCGTTGCAATACCAACTGTATCAGCCAAGGCGAAATGTTCAAATCCTAATGATTTTAAATGAACCATTTGCTCCATCACCATTTCTGGGTGGTAAGGGTCTCCATAAGGATTACCAAAAGCCATTGATAAGTAAACAATTACTCTTTTTGATTGGGCATCTGAGATCTCCTGAATTTTAAGCAATTCGTTGGTAGCCCCTTCCACATTCATATTCGTGTTCCTGATTTGAAAAGTCTCGGAAATGGAGAATGGGTACCCTAAAAAGTCGATTCGCTTGTGAGAACAGGCCTCTTGCGCACCACGCAAATTTGCCACGATAGCGATCAACTCCGTACTACTGTCATGATCTAACAGCTCCAAAACCTGGGAGGTATCTCGCATTTGGGGTATAGCCTTCGGTGAAACAAAGCTGCCGAAATCCAAACGGTTAAAACCCACTTTGAGTAAAGCATTCAGGTATCTAACCTTTAGTTCCGTGGGCACGAAACCGGCCAATCCCTGCATAGCGTCCCTTGGACACTCGGTGACACGCACCTCCGAAAATGATATCATTGATTGGTTATCAGTAGAGTCTTACTTGATCAAAACACCATCAGCCTCAAAAACAAGTTCTCTTTTGGGCTCGGTAATTTTTTCAATCTCTTCTTTGCTTTTTTTGGCATCCTCCGCGTAGTGACGCAATTCTTCAACCGAGGTCACCTTGACCGAGGCTTCACCCTTCATGTAAACCGTAGAACCTGCCAGGTCTTTAGGAACAAAAAAGCCGTAATCCTTAAAAGTCACTCGAATGGTTTCACCGGTTCCGGTTTCCAATTTCATCCAACAGCCTTTGGCTTGGCAAACCGAAGAAACTTTTCCCTCTACGGTAGCATTTAGCTGCTCTTTACCTTGTATCTGTTTTAACATCTCCCCCATAGGAATGGCCGCGGATGGATCCACCTTTTCTCCAAACGAACGCTGTTGACCTACAGAGCTATTGCAAGCACAAACTGTCAATGCAAGGACCAAAATCATTAAGTTGTTTTTCATTGTGATAGGTTTTAGGCAAATTTAAGCAACCACTAGGCAAAAACGATGCCGAAAATCACTGAAAATTCGATTTTGAAAACGCCCGGTTGATGGATTTTACCAAGTCAGATCCCTCATACACAAACCCTGTGTAGAGTTGTACCAATGAAGCGCCAGCCTCCCATTTATCCATGGCATCTTGCTCATTCATAATGCCTCCGGAGGCTATCAAGACCAAGGATTCCGGAGATTTGGCCTTGAAGTAGCGCAATAGTTCGGTGGCTTTTGCTTTCAATGGCTTTCCGGATAACCCGCCTGCCCCGATTGCATCCAATTGACTACTATCCAAGGTTAATCCCTCTCTTGAAATAGTCGTATTGGAAATGATTAATCCATCGATCCCCAACTCCAATGCAATTTCTAGAATGTCATTTGCCTGATCAAGGGTGATATCTGGGGCCACCTTCAAAAACACGGGCACTGAGTCCTCTCCTGCAAGTTGATTTTCTTGGATGACTGATGATAGCAACAACCTTAGCGGTTCCTTTTCTTGCAATTGTCTTAACCCGGGCGTGTTGGGAGAGGAAAGGTTAACCACCAGGTAATCAACCAAACCCTTAAGACCCCTGACGCAACTAACATAGTCATCAACCGCGTGCTCATTGGGAGTGTCTTTGTTTTTACCAATATTCCCTCCGACCACGATTTCGGGGTTGATTTTGCGAAGCCTCTTGATCATGGCTTCCAGCCCCTCATTATTGAAGCCCATACGATTGATCAAGGCTTGGTCCTTTTTTAGTCTGAATAAACGGGGCTTGGGGTTACCTGATTGGGGTTTGGGTGTGACGGTTCCTACTTCAATGAATCCAAAGCCCAATGCCCATAAAAACTCAACCGCCTTGGCATCCTTGTCCAATCCGGCTGCCAACCCCACCCTGGAAGGAAACCGAATACCTGCCAATGTCACTGCCCCCCTCGCCGAAGGAGTATTAAAACGTCGAATGAGGCTAATGCATCCTGGAATCTTCTGCATCATTCGCATCACAGCAAAAATCAAATGATGTGCGGTTTCTGCGGGCAACAGAAACAACAACGGTCTGACCAGTTTCTTGTAAAGCATTCCACAAATTTGGTATTTTACCCGTTCAGGTCGGTCAATTATTGCGAAATTTGATCCATTCACAATCGTGGAAAAGACCCCCATCAATATCACAGTAAACCGCAAGGCGGGTTTTGAGTACCATCTCGAAACCACTTACGAGGCGGGTATGGTGCTAACAGGTACCGAAATCAAGTCGGTGCGCAACTCCCAAGTTAACCTATCGGATGCCTATTGCGTTTTCTTGAATGGGGAATTGTGGATCAAAGGCATGCACATCGCTGAATACAAGGACGGTTCCTACAACAATCACTTATCCAAAAGGGATCGAAAACTGCTACTCAATAAATCCGAGCTCAAGAAATTATTCGCCAAAGTCAGGGAAAAAGGATATGCCATCATCCCTGTGAAACTGTACTTGTCCACCAAAGGCATAGCCAAATTGGAGATTGCCTTGGCCAAAGGGAAGAAACTTTACGATAAAAGGGAGGATTTGAAGAAGCAAGACGCCCAAACCGAGATCGACCGGTTAAAGAAGAATCGTTTCTAATGAATCGGACGGCAGAGAACCATACGGTGGTGATCAATGGCGCTGGTCCTGCGGGAACAATGGCCTCCGCCTTTTTATCTAAACACGGCATTTCACATGTATTAGTAGACAAATCCGTTTTCCCAAGAGACAAGATTTGTGGTGACGCCCTTTCTGGCAAGGTCTTTTCTGTTTTGAAAAAACTCGATCCGTCAGTAAGGCGAATGATGTCTGAAAAGAAAGACGATTTCATCCCATGTGAAGGCATCGTATTCGTGGCTCCCAACGGTAAACACCTGGAAGTTCCTTTCAAAACCAAATCCAACACCCTGTCAGATGGTCCTGCAGGATTCGTGTCTACGCGAATGACATTTGATCACTTCATTCATCAATTTCTGGACCCACAAACATGCGAATTCCGACAGGACAGCGAAGTTGTAGATGTCAATCGGGATGAGGACGGGGTCATGGTAACCATCAAGAAAGGGGTTGATGTGCATCAAATCAAAACAAAATTGATCATTGCCTGTGACGGAGAGCGGAGTATCATTTCCAAAAAACTGGGTGGATTCAACAGGCAACTTGACCATTTTTCAGCGGGTGTCAGGGTTTACTATGAAGGTGTGCGAGACCTGCATCCACAAAACTACATTGAGCTTCATTTCATCAAGGAGTTTTTGCCGGGTTATGTTTGGGTTTTTCCTCTTCCAAATGGAAAGGCCAATGTAGGTGCCGGTATATTATCGAGCCATATCGCCCAAAACAAGTTGAACCTTCGGGAAATGCTTCATAAAGCCATTACCGAGCATCCATCACTCAAGGAGCGGTTCAAAAATGCCGCGCCTTTGGAAAAAATGAAAGGCTGGGGGCTGCCATTAGGTGCAAAAAGGCGAAGTATTTCAGGTGACCATTTTATGCTGACGGGTGATGCGGCTTCACTGATTGATCCTTTCACGGGAGAAGGCATTAGCAATGCCATGCTCAGCGGCATGTATGCTGCAGAAACGGCCGTTGCTGCCATTCGAGAAAATGATTTTTCTGAAAATACTTTGAGCCAATATGACCAACTGGTATATCAGAGACTTGCCGGGGAACTTAAACTCAGCCGAACCCTTCAAAGGCTTTGTAAATATCCTTTCCTTTTCAACATGGTGATCAACAAGGCGCACTCCAACCAGGAGTTTCGCGAAATGATTTCATGTATGTTCGACGACATTGACTTGAGAGCCAAGATGCGAAAGCCGTCATTTTACCTGAATCTGGTTTTCGGAAGAAAGTAAGCCAAAAAGGATTAACAGACTTCTTTTTTTACTTTTGGCATCCATATCAAACTAATCATGGAAGCCCTATTAGCCATTGTATTTACCGTCGGGTATCTATTAATCGCCCTCGAACACCCATTTAACATCAACAAAGCCGCATCCGCCATCATTACCGGTGTATTGTGTTGGACCGTTTACGCTTTCTACGAACCCAATATCGAGTCGGTCAATCACCACCTGATGGAACACCTATCGGATATCGCTGGAATCCTTTTTTTCCTACTCGGCGCCATGACTATTGTGGAATTAATAGACGCCCATAACGGCTTTGAAACGATTACCAGCAGGATCACCACTACCAATAAACGTCATTTGCTCTGGATCATATCGCTGATTACCTTCTTTTTGTCCGCAGCATTTGACAAGCTCACCACAGCTATCGTAATGACATCCCTTACCAAGAAACTCATCAGCCACCGCCAAGAAAAATTACTGAACATAGGGATGATCGTGATTGCAG
>JBMTLM010000182.1:0-4598 GCA_049431185.1 Bacteroidia bacterium
CCGGCTGCGGTTATTTGCTCGCGTAAGTAAGCGGTATTGTTCCATTGCTTGTCGCGTAAATCGGTGGGGCTGCTCAATAAATCCAATACGGCATTGGATGCACCCACGATGGAAGGTGCAAGTGAATTGGAGAACAAGTATGGACGCGAACGTTGACGAAGAAGATCGATTATCTCCTTCTTTCCGCTCGTGTATCCGCCGCTCGCACCGCCGAGAGCCTTGCCCAGAGTTCCGGTGATGATGTCGACTCTGTCCATCACGTTGTGATGTTCATGTGTGCCGCGACCAGTTTTACCCATGAATCCCGAGGCATGACATTCATCCACCATGATGAGCGCTTTATATTTGTCGGCGAGATCGCAAATCTTGTCGAGTTGTGCAATGGTGCCATCCATGGAGAACACACCGTCGGTGACGATGATCCGGTGACGCAAATGCATGGCTGACTGCAATTGTGTTTCCAGGTCGGCCATGTCGTTGTGCTTGTAACGCATGCGTTGTGCTTTGCACAGGCGTACGCCATCAATGATGGAGGCGTGATTCAACTCATCGGAGATGATGGCATCCTGATCGTTGAACAAAGGCTCAAACACACCGCCGTTGGCATCAAACGCCGCTGCGTATAGGATAGTGTCTTCAGTACCCAGGAAATCAGCGAGCTTTTGCTCGAGGGTTTTATGAATGTCTTGTGTGCCACAAATGAAACGCACCGACGACATACCATAACCATGCGTATCGATGGCATGCTTGGCGGCTTCCACCACTTTGGGATGAGATGATAACCCCAAATAGTTGTTCGCACAAAAATTGACTACCTCTTTACCACCCGCCAATCGGATATCGGCTCCTTGGGGAGAAACAATGATGCGTTCCCTTTTATAAAGTCCGGCGTTCTCGATTTCATTTAACTCTTGTTGAAGGACGGGTTTGAGGGTGTCGTACATGGGTTGGTTATTTGTTTGCGAAATTAGTGTTTTGTAGGGTTATTTGTGACCAGTGACTTAGGGTGGGTGGCGGTGGCGGGAGGCAGGAGAACGCGAATGGAACGGATTAAACGGATTGACACGGATTTAATAATCCACAAAAAATAAATCCGCGCAAACCAGCTAAATCCGCGTTATCCGCGTTCTTTTTCGGGAAACCAACCGCTTGCTCGGCTTTGTCGCACCATCCCGCCTTGCTGCCAGCCGAGCTTGCGGTTCGCACTTTTCGTGGACAACCCTCGCGCCGACAAATTAAACTGATGCTTCAGAATAAAATCCGTGCAAATCCATCAAATTCGTTCTATCAGTGTTTCCTTTTCGGTCTTCCGCCTGCGGCGATGCAAGCCGGTCACCGGTCACCGAACACTGGTCACCGGTAACCAAAAATTAACGGAAACACAAACACTACCACCGCCGTCCATACCGTATAAATCGGTAAAAAAGTGGCGATGCAGTTTTCGACTTTGCCGGTGTCGGATTGGTTTCTCAAAATGCCTAATAGGTGGAAAGTGATCCAAACGAGATTGGAAAGGATCAGGATGTTCCCAACCAATACCGCCAATCGGTTCGGCGTGATGCCCCACTCGTTGATGCGGTAAATGATGGCCGATAAGGCGATGGTATTGATGACGACCGTTACGAACGCCAGTAACGTCAGGATCCAATAGCCGAATTTGTGGGTGTGTCGCGAGGTCGATTCCACCGTGGCAAACAAAATCAAGGCCATTACGGCAATCAACAACAGGTTGAATACAATCAGGAAGTCGCGGTTCTCATACGGATTTTGTCCCGTGGTGATCGCAGTTGCCAAATAAATCACGAGTGTAATCAAGGCCAAAGGAGAAAAGATGCGTGCAATGAGTGGGGAAATTTTATTGACTATGTGTGGATTGTGCTCCACCAAATAGGTGCTTACCACGGGCGAAGCGGCCAATCCCCAAACCACCACGTTTTGCAAATACCATGTGGTGATGTCGATGTTGATGATGGAAAACAATCCAAGCGTCAGCGCAGTCAATATAATTCCCGCCAGCAGGATGATGGTGTTCATGATCAACAAATCGCCGTTGAACCGCAGGTATTGGATGCGCATGGGTTTTGTACCTAAAGTACACCCGGAATATGCGAATCCTACGAGCGCCCAAACGAGCAACGGCAAGTGAATGCAGGCGAGGATGAACGTGTCGCTTTGGTCATCCATGGGAATTCGGTTGATGTAAACACACGAAACCAGCATCAATGCGGCCACCAGCCACCACTTGCGTGCAGGCAATTGTTGGTTGATGATGAAATAGGCGGCAATCAGCGGAAAGGCAATGAAGGCAAAATTCGTGGCGTAATAATATTCTTCAATCATGCCCACCCATCCAGGCAGCTTGGCAATGATTCCTGCAAGAAAAGCTCCGACTAATACAAATACCAATTTCCACCTGTTATTGGCCGGTTGCTGCTTTGCGCCGTATTGCAACCTGGCCTGCCAGACTTGTGCCACGGGATGGTCTTGGATGGATGGGTAAATTTCTTTGAAGGCTAATTCAAACGCAATCGAATTTTCTCTATATAACTTTTCTATCGCATAAGGATCATTAAGTTGAGTGGTAATTTTTTGCGCTATATTCATGATTTAAAGATATTACAATTTAGAATAATCATCAAATACTTGCCTAATGTGATTTTAAGCACATAGCTATTTCCTGCACAATTGTATATTCGTGCAAACGACTTTTTGTGCAGCTCCAACCCCTTCAAGGACTACGTGAAAATTGGCGGCCGTTCACCCTATTAGTACTGGTCAACGCCTTGGTGGGAGGCATGCTAGGCATGGAGCGGTCGGTATTTGCCAGCTTTGCCCAACAGAGCTTTGGAATGACAGCCGGCACGGCCATGTTGTCATTTATTGCTGCGTTTGGATTGAGCAAGGCTGTGGCCAACTATTACGCCGGTAAATTGGCCAATCGATTTGGAAGAAAAAAGCTGTTGTTGTTCGGATGGATTATAGCCATTCCTGTTCCATTGATTTTAATCTATGCCAATGATTGGAACCAAGTGGTGTTTGCCAACTTGTTGCTGGGGCTCAGTCAGGGTTTTGCATGGAGCAGTACGGTGATCATGAAAATCGATATCGTAGGGGAGAAGAACCGTGGCTTCGCCATGGGATTGAATGAATTTGCTGGATATTTTTCCATCGGTATCATGGCGTGGGTGACCGGAATCATTGCAGCAGATTACGGCGTTACACCCTATCCGTTTCTGATCGGCTTGGCAATCGCCTTGCTGGGTTTGTTGTTGACCTTGATTTGGGTGAAGGATACTACGGGGCTGATGCATCAGGAGGCCGTCGAATCCAAAACCGAAAGCCTCAAGGGCATCTTCATACAGACTTCTTTCAAAAATCAGACACTGAGTTCGGTTACGCAAGCGGGATTGGTCAACAACTTGAATGATGGCATGATTTGGGGGTTGTTGCCATTGTTGCTGCTCGCCAACGGCTATTCGCAAATAGATATAGGAAAAATCGTCGCCATATATCCTGCAGTGTGGGGCATCGCACAATTGTTTACAGGCAGGATGGCCGATGTGTGTCCCCCTAAGTGGTTGTTGTTCGTAGGAATGTTGGTGCAGGGGCTGGCCATATTCGTTATGGCTGCTTTTGTTTCCTTCCCCGTATTGATCATCACTTCCATTCTGTTGGGATTGGGTACCGCCTTGGTATATCCCACCTTCCTAACCGTGATCTCATTCGCCACTACACCCACGCAACGGTCGGAGTCGGTTGGCGTTTTTCGCATGTGGCGCGATCTGGGTTATGCGATAGGTGCTGTCATGTCGGGTGCCATTGCGCATCATTTCGGCGTAGTGGCTGCCATCGAAGTAGTGGGTTTGATCACGTTGGCTTCTGCAGTGATCATTGCCATTCGAATGCCTTTTGTTCAAAAGGGCGATTGCAAAATCCTGTAATGAATTTTTGAAAAAAGCGTTTTAACGAAGCAATGCGATGGCTTTTTTAACCCCTTCCGCCATCTGATGCACCTCTTCAATCGTGTTGTAAAACATGAATGAGGCGCGAATGGTTCCGGGAATGTTGAAGCGATGCATCACCGGTTCGGTGCAGTGGTGACCGGTTCGTACGGCAATGCCCATTGTGTCGAGATACATGCCCGCATCCATGGCATTCACGCCGTCGATGACGAAGGATACCAATGATGTTTTCTGTTCGGCTTGTCCGATTATACGAACATGCTCAATGTTTGATAATGCGTTGGTGGCTTCCTGCAACAAGGTCATCTCATGCGCGTGTGCACCTTGGAAATCCAAACTGTTCAGGTAAGCAATGGCTTCACCCATTCCAATCACTCCAGCGATGTGCGGGGTGCCTGCTTCAAATTTGAACGGGATATCGTTGTAAGTGGTTTTTTCAAAACTCACGGATCGAATCATGTCGCCGCCACCTCGGTACGGAGGCATCGCTTCGAGCCACTGCTCCCTGGCGTACAAACAACCTACGCCGGTAGGTCCGAACATTTTGTGTCCAGAGAAAACGAAGAAGTCGCAATCCATCGCCTGCACATCCACGCGGCCATGGGCTACCGCTTGAGCGCCATCCACCAGCACAGG
>JBMTLM010000183.1:0-4583 GCA_049431185.1 Bacteroidia bacterium
CTTCTTCCTTTCATCATCGGGAAAAAGTGATTTTGATGCATCCGAATCGGTGGGTGCGGTCTCCTCATATCGTTGCAGCAACCCCAACTGTGTCAATGCTGATATCGTTACCGGTCCTGGAACTTGTATCGACTGTGGTTTGGAATTGTCGCCCGTCCCCAATGATCCGACCATTCAATCACCTGAAGAAGCCGCCATCCCTGAGACACCTACAGCAGTTGAGCCTGCTCCCGCTGCCGTTGAAGTGGCCGCAGCAGCCGACTCTGCACCCGTTTATGTGGACCAATCAACCGTTGACTACCAAGCCAAGCTCGTGGAAGCGGAAGCACGTGCCCAGAGAAGAAAAGAGCGTGAAGAACGAAGAAAAGCCCAGCAGCAGGGCAACATGGTCAAATGCAGTTATGGTGGGTGCTCAAACATGACCTCCCCTACCAACTTGATTTATGATAGCCCTTATAAGCCTTTTTGTTCAGAGCGTTGCAGACAAAGATTCATCAACTAAACCCTGCAAGTCTGACATTTCTGATTTAGTTTCCTAAGAAATCACAAACCACTTTACACATAACAAAAACAAAAAATGAAAACTCTAAAAATCGGAAGGGGTGCTCACAACGATATCGTGCTGGGCGACCCAACTGTTTCGACCAATCATGCTGAAATCACATTTGATGCGCAAGGCGTTGCTTGGATCAAGGATTTAGGATCAAGAAACGGAACCAAAGTGAATGGAACCAACATCAGTACCAACACCCGCTTGAACCCCGGTGACGTGGTGGTTCTGGGTGCGTTTCGTTGGGATTGGGCTTCAGCCATGAATGCTTCCGGAGGAAAGCCCTTCGGTGCACCAGCCATGCCTGCTGCCAATGATCTGCGTCAGCGGGTGGATTATATTCCACAATTTAAAAACGACCCTTTTTTGGTGCTTGTTTTGGCGGTGATCACATGTGGATTGTATCTGATCTATTGGAACATCAAAGTGGCTCAGGTCATCAATGCAGCGGCCAGCAAGGAAATCATTCCTCAATCCGTAGCCATTTTCTCGGGCTGTTGTTTTCCCGTAAACATCTACTTTTATTATTTGGCCGGCAAAGAGGGGTTGCCCAAGATATACGAGCTCACGGGTGAGACCGGACGCGACAGGTCAACACTTTTGATGGTCATGGGCTTTTTGATTCCTATGGTTTCTGCAATGATCGTACAAGGTGACATCAATAAGCTTTACCGATAATCCAACCAAAAGGAACGCATTGCTTCTTTGGATGACAGCCGGTTTATCGCTGGCCTTCCCAATCATAGTGATGTATTTCAATCAAGGTCATTCTTTGGATGGCGAGCAATCCTATTGCCCGTTCAAAATGCTTACAGGATTCCCTTGCCCAGGATGTGGTATCACCAAATCAATGGTGTGTTTTCTCCGCGGAGAATTCATCGCTTCATTGAAGTATCACCTTTTTGGTCCCTTTGCAATCCTTACCTCCCTGATGTTGGTGATCTGCCTACCAATGTTCAAATGGACGATTCCAGGACCAATGGCAAAAATGATGTCAAATGTCCGATTCGCCTACGGAATTGCCATGATTCTATCCCTTTATCATGGGTTGAGAATAATAGATTTCATTCAAACAAAAAATATCAATCAAATAATCCAAGAATCCATTTGGATTTGAAAAAAACAAAAAACATGTCACAATCATTCAACGTTTGCCCTTCAGGACACTACTACGCATCCTCTTTGAACAATTGCCCGTTTTGCAGTCCTCGAGGCGACTCCAACCGGTCAAACCCCAACCCAGACAGCACCCAGGTCATGGGGGGCGATGCAGACCGCACCCAGGTGATGGGTGGCGGATCTGACGATCGAACGCAAGTCATGTACGGGTCAAGCCCGTCATCAAAAGGCTCCAATGAATCCTTTGACGATGACAAAACCATCATTCAACGCCCGGTAACCAATAAGAGCGCCGGAGACGGATCTGAACCCTCCGCTCCAGCTAATTCCTCCAGAAAACTGGTGGGATGGTTAGTGAGTTTTACCCATGATCCTTTCGGAACCGATTACAGGATTTTCGAAGGACAAAACACCATCGGAAGGGAAACCTCGTCCACTATCAGAATCATTCACGACAAGAGCATTTCGTCTCGCCACGCTACGCTACTGGTCAGAGGTGGGTCTTTCTTTGTAAAAGATGAATTATCGGCAAACCCCAGTTACGTAAATGACCAAGAAGTACCTCCGGGGTCAACCGTTCAATTGAAAGACGGGGATCGAATTCGATTTGGAGCTACGGATTTTCTATTTCGAACCGCAATATGATGAAAAGAGACTTCTCCTATGTTCTGCTGGCGCTCCTGGTTTTTACGGAGCTTTCCGTTGCACAGCCATTCAAACAACTTACTACACAAACAGACTCCTTCCCTACGGTGAAGGTTTCGTTTTATGATAGAAACCCCCTACCATTAAAGAAAGAGTCCATCAAAGTATTCAGGGAAGGGGAAAAGATCCCATTTGATTTAAGGCTGGTATCTGATTCGGTGGGTTCCGGATCTAAAAACGTAATGATTCTATTTGAAAACAGCTATCAAGGGATATTTGACCGACAAAGGGATTATTTTCAGACACTATTGAAAAGCGCCGCATCGGATTTTTTCAAGAAAGGAGACCGCGCATATCTTGCTGAATTCAGCTGGACCAAGCGTGACGGTAAAACATTGATTTTCCAAGACTCGGCAGCCATGACTTCGCCGCTTCAACTCAATAATGCCATAGATCAAATCGGTAGGCCATCCAGTTTGGGTCAAATCCATCAAAGCACCGAGATCTACCTGGCATTGTCGGAGGCCATCGAGTTCATTAACGGCAGAAAGGACAATAAGCCCACGTGTATCATTTTGCTGTCGGCCGATTTCAGCAACATATACAATAGCAAATTCAACGATACTGAAATCATCCAACAGGCCCGTAAGGCGGATGTTCCTATCTATTGTGTGCGGTATGATCGATGGGCCTCCAAATACACTACCAAAAGATTGGCCGCTGAATCTTATGGGATGCATATGGATGCTGACTTGAAAAACCCATTCGCTAGTGCACAAGATCTGTCTGCGAAGATTAACAATCTACCAAAGCACTACTATGGCAACGTTTATGCATTGACGGTTCAAGCCCATTCATGGCCAGATGGCAAGAAACATGACTTACAACTTGAATTAAACGGATCTGATCTTTTCAGCGTCGGCTACAATAGCCCGGATATGGTGGCATATATCATTGCCAATCCGAAACTCAGATACACTGCCATCCTGGTCATCCTGGTATTAACATTCGTATTGATTTTCATACTAAACCGTAAAAGCAAAAAACGGAAAGCGGAAAAAGCAGCGGTTGAATTCAAAATGCGTAATTTATCGGATGAATCAGCCGCAGCGTTACGTCAACAGGAGGAAAAGTTCAAGCGAACCCTGAATGAGAGGGAGGCCCAACAAAAGGCAGCAGAAATACAAAAAAAAATGGAAGCGCTCACCAAGGAATCCATGATGCGGTTCAGTTCCCTTCCCCGAAGACCAGTTTTCACTGATGCTTCAGGCCGACAGACCATGATGGATAAGTTGGTCATGGTGGTTGGCAGGGACGCTTCTAAAGCCAATCTGAGAATAGATGATGCCTCCGTTTCGAGATTTCATGCCAACATTTCATTCGAGCAAGGGCCGGACGGATTCAGCCAGGATCGTTCTGGAAGATTCTTCATTTGGGACGCGGGCAGTACAAATGGAACATTTGTGAATGAAAAAGCACTTCCCCGATCAAACCAATCCGGCTTCATGCCAGTTGAATTGAAAAACAACGATATCATCAGATTTGGTAATGTATCTGTAACATTCAATTGTTGACCCCCAACCTCCGAACATGGAAAACCTATCCCTGATTTTCAAAGCCGAAACCCATCTGGGCCTTAAAAGATCTGTCAACGAAGATTCCTTTGGTACCTCCAGCAACAGCTATGGTAACCTTTTTGTAGTTTGCGATGGCATGGGTGGTCATGCAGGCGGTGCCGTTGCGTCAAAGACCGCGGTGGATTGCATTATTGAATATTTCCAAAACCATGAAGGGGATAATCCCGTTCAAGCCATCCATGAATCCATAAAATTTGCCAACACGCAGATTTTTGCCAGGGCACAAATGGAACCGGAGCTACAGGGGATGGGTACAACGTGTGTGGTTTTATTGATTCAACGAGACGGCAAAGCTTACTTCGGCCATGTAGGTGACAGTAGGATTTACCTGATGACAGGAGGAAAACTGGTAAGATTGACAAAGGACCACAGCTTTGTTCAACTCTTGGTCGACAGCGGCGAAATCACTGAAGAAGAGGCTGAAAACCACCCTAAAAAAAACCAGATACTCAAGGCACTGGGAATCGATGGACATGTCAAACCGGAAATCTGCTCCGAAGCGGCATGTCCCTCTAAAGGTGACATATTTTTGCTTTGCAGTGATGGACTTAGCGGAATGACTTCCGAAAGCAACATCCTTCATGTTTTGAAAAATGAAAGCAAATCGGGTTATGTATCCGCATTGATACAAT
>JBMTLM010000184.1:0-4533 GCA_049431185.1 Bacteroidia bacterium
CTTCTACCAAAGAGCCGATCAATCGGTTTGGATAGATTTAAAAGAAGACGGTTTAGACGAGAAATTATTGTTGAGGTCCGATGGCACTTCCGTTTACATCACCCAGGATTTGGGCACGGCCGTCAAGAGACATGAGGATTTCGGTTTCGACAGCATGGTTTATGTAGTCGGAAACGAGCAAGACTATCATTTCAAGGTATTGTTCTTGATTTTATCCAAACTGGGATATGATTGGGCCACTCGAATGTACCATTTGTCCTATAACATGGTTGATTTGCCTTCAGGTAAAATGAAGTCACGGGAAGGCACGGTAGTTGATGCCGATGATTTGATGAATGAAATGGCATCTGAGGCCGAGACCATCACGCGCGAACTGGGAAAGCTGGAAGAACCTGACTCTGATGCATCCAAAGTGTTATATGAACAAATTGGAATGGGCGCCTTGAAATATTTCCTTCTAAAAGTGGATCCTGAGAAGAGGATGTTGTTCAACCCCAATGAATCCATAGACTTCAATGGGAATACCGGTCCCTTTATCCAATACACCCATGCGCGGATTCGATCTGTCTTGAGGAAGGCCGCTACGATGCCATCGCTTGTCGACTTTGAATTGTTTGATTGTACCACTCATGAGGGTTTCAACCAAAAGGAAAGGGAACTGGTCAAGCTGACCACGTCTTTCGACGAAATTGTGTCAGAGGCGGCTTCAAAACTTTCACCGGCAGTGATCGCCAATTATGTTTATGAATTGGCCAAGGCCTTTAACCAGTTTTACCATGATAACCCCATTGTTGTCGAAAGCGATTTAACCACCACCAGGTTTCGATTGGTGCTTTCATCTAGGACCGCCGCATGTATCTCTAAATCCTTGGCATTGTTGGGCATTCACGCACCAAACAAAATGTGATTGTAATGAAGAAAGTTGTGCTCCTACTGCTGATCATGGGATGGATATTGCACTCAGAAACGCCACCAGCGGCTGTTGGTATGGCAAATAATGACCATCAGGATGCGGTTCTCAAAAAGTTAGGAATGCTCCAAACAGGGGATTTGGTTTTCAGGAACGGAAAAGGTTTTGTGAGCAACATGATGCGAAACACTTCCCGTAGATGCCGTATCTATTCCCATGTTGGGGTGGTCGTATTGGAAAACGGTTCGCCCATGGTATACCATATGACGGATGAATTGCATGGTAAATCTGTATTCAACGGACTGAAAAAGGAACCATTCGAAACCTTTTGTTCAAACCGTACCAATAAAAGCATAGGTGTGTATCGATATCCATTGTCGAACCAGTTTAAGTCCGAATTGCGGATGGAATTGGCCGCACTGAATGATCTCAATCCACGTTTCGATGATGCCTTTGACTTGAATTCGGACGATCGCTTGTATTGCACTGAATTGGTTTGGAAACATGTACTCGTTAAAGGCGGTATTCAATTGCCGGTCAGCATGACTTTGCAAGGTTCTTTCATTGGACTCGATGACCTCCATTTAAGCCCCGAAGCGAAGACCGTATTTACCATAAATTTTATGTCATGAAAAGCATTCAAATTATTTTAATTTCCATTTTTTCATTAACGATGTCTGGTTGTTTTCAATCTAATCCATCCGACGTGGTTGTTGCCTTCATTGATGCCGTGGAGAACAAGAAATATGACGAGGCCAGAAGCCTGTCGACGCCTGAAACGGCTAAACTGATCAACCTTCAGGAGAGCATATCCAATTTTTCGAAAGACTCGTCGGCTTATGTGGATGCACAACTTGAAATCATTGAGGAACAAATCAATGGTGATACGGCTTATGTCAAGTTCATGGGTAGGGAAGATGATATGCCCTCTACCATTAAGTTGGTTAAAACCAACGGCGAATGGCTTGTTCATATCACCAAGGAGGACATCACGATGAAAGCAGGAGTTGCTGATGAAGGGGAAGAGGAAGGATTTTATGAAGAAGATGATTACACGGATGTTGTAGGTGATTCCCTGGATGAAATGATTCCCGACTCAACCACCGTTAAAGTAGAATAACCAGTAATAGCTAATTGAAATATGTTTGAAAATTTAAGCGACAAGCTCGATAGGGCCTTCAAGGTCCTGAAAGGACAAGGTAAAATCACGGAAATCAACGTGGCCGAAACCATGAAAGAGGTTAGGAAGGCTTTGTTGGAGGCTGATGTCAATTATAAGGTGGCGAAGACTTTTACCGATACGGTAAAGGAGAAGGCTCTAGGCCAGAACGTTTTGATTTCCGTTTCACCAAGTCAGTTGATGGTGAAAATTGTTCAAGAGGAATTGGCCACCTTGATGGGTGGAACAATGTCGGAACTCAATCTGAAAGGCACTCCAGCCATCATCCTGATGTCTGGATTGCAGGGTTCCGGTAAAACAACTCTCAGCGGCAAACTGGCCAATTTTGTTAAAACCAAGAAAGGTAAAAATCCCCTTTTGGTAGCATGCGATGTGTATCGTCCAGCCGCCGCTGACCAATTAAAAGTCCTGGGTGATCAAATGGGAGTCGCCGTATATACGGAACCTGGCAACATGGATCCTGTGGCCATTGCAAAAAATGCCATCGCCCTGGCCACACGAGAATCATACAGTCCGGTGATCATTGATACCGCCGGTCGTTTGGCGGTAGACGAAGCGATGATGAAGGAGATTGAACTCATCAAGCGATCTGTTAACCCTACCGAAACCCTGTTCGTGGTTGATGCCATGACAGGACAGGATGCTGTTAACACGGCTAAAACCTTTAATGATCGAATTGATTTTGACGGTGTGGTTTTAACCAAATTGGATGGCGATACCCGCGGCGGTGCCGCACTATCCATCAGGTCTGTAGTCAATAAGCCCATTAAATTCGTTGGAACAGGCGAGAAAATGGACGCTTTAGATGTGTTCCATCCAGAACGAATGGCCGATCGAATTTTGGGCATGGGTGACATTGTTTCGCTCGTTGAAAAAGCCCAGGAGCAGTTCGATGAAAAGCAAGCGGCTGAACTTCAAAAGAAGATTGCCAAAAACAAGTTTGATTTCAATGACTTCCTATCACAATTAGAGCAAATCAAAAAGATGGGTAATGTGAAAGACCTGCTTGGCATGATTCCTGGAGTTGGAAAAGCTGTAAAGGATTTGGATATCGATAATGATTCGTTTAAAGGGGTAGAAGCCATCATTCGATCCATGACGCCGGCTGAACGTTCCGAGCCTGGCATCATCAACGGCAGCCGAAAAAAGAGAATTGCCATGGGAAGTGGAACCAATATTCAAGAGGTCAATCGTTTGATGAAACAATTCGAAGACATGCGGAAAATGATGAAAGCGTTTTCCGGAGGCAATGCCGCCAAGTTGATGCGTAATATGCCTGTTAAAAGATAAAAGTTCATTGTTATGAAAATACTCGACGGAAAATCCTTGTCGGATCAAATTAAAAAGGAAATACAGGCCGAGGTGGCACAATTGGTTGCTTCGGGACATAAAGCTCCACATCTTGCCGCCATTTTGGTCGGAACGGATGGAGCTTCTGAAACCTATGTGGGTAGTAAGGTGAAAACCTGTACCGAAATCGGATTTGGATCCACCTTGATTCGAATGGATGCATCAGTCAGTGAGGCTGAACTTTTGGACAAGATTCATGCAATCAATGCCAATCCCGAAATCGACGGATTGATCGTCCAGAGCCCGCTCCCCAAGCATATTTCATTTGAAAAGGTCACGGAAACCATTTTTCCTGAAAAGGATGTCGATGGTTTCCATCCCGTAAACTCCGGTCGTTTGATGCAAGGTAAGCCGTCATTCATCGCCGCCACTCCCAAGGGCATTGTTACTTTGCTGGACCGATACGGTATTATAACGGCAGGAAAAAAATGTGTGGTCATCGGCCGTTCCAACATAGTGGGAATGCCCATGAGCATCCTGATGGCTAGAAACGCTACTCCCGGAAATGCTACGGTAACCATCTGCCACAGCAAGACCAGTGATTTGAAAGGTCATTGTCTCGATGCTGATATCATCATTGCAGCCTTGGGACGACCTGGTTTTTTGAAAGGTGATCATGTAAAAGATGGGGCCGTGGTGGTGGATGTAGGCATTACACGCGTGGCAGATTCCACCAAAAAGTCAGGCTTCAGGTTGCAAGGCGATGTCGATTTTGAACAGGTCGCACCAAAGTGCAGTTGGATTACCCCTGTGCCGGGTGGGGTAGGGCCCATGACCATCGTAGGGCTTTTGCAAAACACGCTCTCCGCAGCGAAGAAGGAAATTATTTTCTGATACCTCCGATGAAGGCCATACCCGAAGGTTGCTTGCCTGTGATGGAATCGTTCTACACGGTCCAAGGTGAAGGTGCGCATACGGGGAAGGCGGCCCATTTCATCCGGTTGGCAGGATGTGACGTTGGTTGCACTTGGTGCGACGTAAAAGAGTCATGGACTGTATCTTCGGATCAATTGCGTACAGTAAACGAACTTTCGGAGGAAGTTTCCACCTCGCCAGCGGAAACGGTAGTGATTACCGGTGGAGAGCCTTGTAT
>JBMTLM010000185.1:0-4515 GCA_049431185.1 Bacteroidia bacterium
TTTCAAAAATTTTATCGTCTGGGAAACGAAGAGACACGAAGCACTACAGGCACAGGCCTGGGTTTGTATATCGTAAAAAACCTGGTTGATTTACACAAGGGTAAGGTGTCCATCAGCGACCACCATCCCCAAGGCGCCGTTTTTAAAGTAACTTTGCCAATGGCTCAGTAGGCAATGGTACCAGGAAAGGTTATGTTAATCGTTATGGATGGTTGGGGCGAGGCTCCATCCGGTCCTTCCAATGCCATTTCCGCCGCCCATACACCCAATGTCGATCGATTGTATGAGACCCGCCCTCACAGCCAGCTGCTCACTTCTGGTGAGGAGGTGGGTTTGCCTACCGGTCAAATGGGTAATTCTGAAGTGGGTCATTTAAATATCGGGGCAGGTCGAGTGGTGTTCCAGGAATTGGCTTTGATCAATAAGGCCATTCGTGAGCAAACGATCGATCACAACGAGACCTTGCAAAACCTCCTTGAGTATTGCAAGAAAAATCAAAAGCCACTTCATTTGATGGGGTTGGTCTCAGACGGAGGCGTACATTCCCACATTGATCATCTGGTTGCATTATGTCGTATTGCTCACCAGTCGGGAGTGGGTCAAATACTGATCCACGCCTTTACCGACGGACGCGATACAGATCCTACTTCAGGAGCTGGTTACCTAGCTGAGCTAAAGCAACGAGTCAACGGTTTTGGAGCAACGATTGCCACAGTGGTTGGACGTTACTATGCCATGGATCGGGACAACAGGTGGGAGCGAATCAAACTGGCCTACGACCTTTTGGTGCATGGTAAAGGAGCAAGTTCAACCGATCCGGTGGAAGCCGTCAAAAAATCCTATGCCGACGGTGTCACCGATGAATTCATCAAGCCGATTGTTGTTCAAGCAACCAACGGTCAATCCCATGTGATTCGAGAGGGAGATGCCGTATTGTGCTTTAACTTCAGAACCGACCGTTGTCGTGAGATCACACAGGTGCTGACTCAAAAGGCCATGCCTGAATTCAAAATGAAGCCACTTGGCCTACAATATGTGACCATGACCCGTTACGACAACACGTTCGAGTTTGTAGGTGTGATATTTGAAAAGGATAACCTAGCCCATACACTTGGTGAGGTGGTGTCTAATGCCGGTCGCTCCCAATTACGAATCGCTGAAACAGAAAAGTACCCTCACGTGACTTTCTTTTTCTCTGGAGGAAGGGAAGAGGTGTTTCCAGGAGAGGAGCGTATCATGATCCCTTCACCCAAGGTTCCCACTTACGACATGAAGCCATCGATGAGCGCCAACGAGCTTACGGAAGTGTTATTGCCAGTGGTACAGTCTGGAAAATACGATTTCATTTGCCTGAACTTTGCTAACGCTGATATGGTGGGTCATACCGGAGTTTTTAAGGCAGCCGTCGAGGCCATAGAAACCGTAGACCATTGTGTGGGTCATTTGGTTCGTGAGGGATTGAAGGCCGGTTATGATTTTATCATTACTGCGGATCACGGAAACGCCGACGTGATGATCAACCCTGACGGCTCGCCCAACACAGCGCACACCACGAACCCTGTTCCTTGTTTTTATGTTTCTGACCGAAACCCGAAGTTGAGGATTCAAAATGGGCGCTTGGCGGACTTGGCACCTACGGTACTGTATCTGATGGGTGTTGACCGGCCTGCTGAAATGACAGGCAATGTCTTGTTGACATCGTCTTGTTGATGAAATAGCGTAGCATAACAAAACTTGCAGTAGAATGGTCGGTTATTTTTGAACTAACCATAAGTACACCGTAACAGCATTCGAAACATGATTCGTATTGTCACATCCTTTACGATTTTGCTCCTTTCTGCATGTGTTATTTTCAATGCAAAGGCGCAATCAGACCTTTCCGTGACGGTTTCCACCGGTCCCATGTTCTACAATGGCGATTTAACCGATGATCGCCCCTTGCCTCCAACAAAATTGATGAGTTTGCATTATGGAGCTGAGGGAACTGCCATGCTCACCGATCGGGTGGAGTTGGGTATCGGATTTATGAAAGGAACTCTGAAAGGAGATGACGCGCTGAGCAATGACAAGTTCAAACGGTTACGGAACTTGTCCTTTACCACAGACGTGACGGAGTTTTCATTGAAAATGCGATTGGAGTTTTTCAAGACCGTAGACTTTCGTCCGGTAAATACCGCACTGATCCTTGGTGTTGGATTGATTCGTTTCAATCCAACGGATGAATTCAATGGGAACGAGGTGGATTTACAACCGTTAGGCACCGAAGGCCAATTTATCAGCGATCCGGGTTATCCTGCTCCTTACAAGCTCAATAGTACCGTAGTAATGGCTGGTATAGGAACCAGAATCACTTTGAACTCTAGGATGGCCATCTTGTTGGACCTAACGCCCCGAATCACCTTTACTGACTATTTGGATGATGTAAGCGGTTACTATCCCGATTCGGCTGCATTGGTATCCTCTGTGGGAGGTCCTTTGGCGGTTCAAATGTCATATCAGGGGAGTAACCCTTCTTTCCCTGCAAGGGGTAGGGGTAGAGGTAATCCTGATAACAATGACATTTATGTGGCGGGTGGCATTTCCTTCAGGTACTATTTTGGAGAACCTTACCACTCTGGTTCCAAACCCGGTGTATTTCGTCGCATGAAAAGCGCCAAAGGCGGTTGGTGGGGAGATCGGAAATAATTCGGGACTATTTCGCCATCAACGACTCAATATCTTCGGCCTCGATTGGAATGGTGGCCATCAAGTCAACAGGAGCTTTTTCGGTCACCAAAATGTCGTTTTCGATTCGAATGCCAATGCCTTCTGCAGGAATGTAAATGCCCGGTTCGCAGGTAAAAACCATACCCGCTTTCATAGGAGCATAGCGATCGCCGATGTCGTGAACATCCAAACCAAGGAAATGCGAAGTCCCATGCATGAAATATTTTTTATAGGCAGGTGCAGCGGGGTTTTGGTTTTTGACTTCCGTTTCCGTCAATAGGCCGAGAGCAATTAACTCCCGCTCCATCACATAGCCTACCTCTTTATGATAGTTTTCAATGGTGTTACCGGGAACCAACATGGCTGTGGCGGCACGCATCACGCGCAAAACGGCGTTATACACATCCTTCTGGCGCTTGGTAAACTTGCCATTCACGGGGATGCATCTGGTTAAATCCGCGGCATAATTGGCATATTCCGCTCCAAAATCCATGAGGATCACATCTCCGTCCTTGCACTCCCTGTTGTTTTCGTTGTAATGCAGCACACATGCGGAGGGGCCTGAGGCAATGATGGGCGTGTAGGCATGGCCGGTGGCGCGGTTCCGTAGGAATTCATGGGTGATTTCAGCCTCGATTTCATATTCCATAACCCCGGGCTTGGTGAAAGCCAAAACCCTTCTGAAAGCGAGTTCGGTAATGCGCATGGCTTCCCGCATCACAACGATTTCGGTGTCCGATTTGATCGCTCTCAATTCGGCCATGATGGGTGCACTGCGTAAAATTCGGTGCGATGCGAATTTGGATTGTATCTCTTGGGCAAACCTCAAATCACGGTAGGGGACAGGCGAGGAGTACCGGTCGTGTTGATTGAGGTTAAGTGAGATGGCGGCGCTATGATTCAAAATCACAGTCATGATGGCATCCATTTCCTCCAACCAATAAATCGAATCAATGCCGGAGGCTTGCTTGGCTTCCTCCTTGGTGTATTTATGGCCTTCCCAAACGGCAATATGTTCATTGGTTTTACGAAGGAAAAGCACCTCCCGGTATTGCGGTAGTGGGCAGTCGGGACTGATTATCAGAACCGTTTGTTCCTGATCGATGCCTGATAAGTAGAAAATGTCGGATTGTTGGCGGAAAGGAAAATGGGCGTCGCCACACCGGGGCATTTCATCGTTGGAGTTAAAAATGGCAGTTGCGCCCTGCTCCAAGCGCGTTTTAAAGCGCTTCCGATTTTCTATAAACAATTCTTTAGCAATAGGATGGTATTTCATGTGGATCGTATTTCAGTACAAATGCCTAAAACAATTGAGTGGTCTTGATAGTTGTAAAATTAGGTTACACCCTTCAATCTATTCACAGGCGGTTAACAAAATTGTTGCAACTTCTTGAATTGGAAGGCTGTCCCTTTTAAATTTGCGTCCTTCAATAGCACCCACAAAACATGGCTTCTGTTACTCGATTTTTAGATTCCTCCATTGGCCGAAAGGTCCTGATGTCACTTACGGGATTGTTCCTGTGCATGTTCTTGATCGTACATGCTTCAGGCAATCTCCAGCTTTTCAATAACGACCAAGGACTTTCATTCAACCAGTATTCGGTTTTTATGACCACCTTTTTTCCCATCAAGGTGGTTTCCTATCTCCTTTATGCCACCATTATTCTACATGTGATCAGCGGAGTACGGCTCGCCTTGGCGAATAAAGCAGCCCGTCCCGTCAATTACGGAGCCTCCAAAATGCCTGGTTCATCCTCATGGGCTTCCTCCAACATGATGATTCTTGGTTTTATTATCCTGATATTTTTA
>JBMTLM010000186.1:0-4482 GCA_049431185.1 Bacteroidia bacterium
AAATTTTTATTGTTAGCAGCAAAATTTTCTAACCAAATGGCATCATCAAAATCAAATACCAATCGAGCCTTGCTTTTTGAAAATCGCTTTTCAAACCATGATGAGCCGGTCATGAATGCTTCACGTTGCACGAATATGATGTCATAACGGGATGATCGGCTCACATCACGCATCCTTTTGATGGCACTTTTCAAAAAAATGAGAGACTTCCTGAAAAGATTCCCCGGCGCATAAAACACCTTATCGTCTGCAGGGTCGATTAGGAAAGAGAAATCATAATCATACCCTTTGGATTTAAGGTATGTCAGATACTGTTCAAACCTGAAACGCTGGGAAGGTGATCGGTCGGGGCGATGTTGCGCAACAAAAAGTATCCTAGGCATTGTCAATCCTCGAGCCAAACGGCAGGCAGTTTTTCGGTAATTTCAATGTTGTTGAATTTGGAACTTTTTCGGATGCCGGACCCATGTGCCCATTGAGCCATTCGGGTAAGTCCTTCAAGCAATGAAACGGCCTCGGTTGTTTTGAACACACGCTTGATTTTGCTGTGATCGGAATGGGCGTGCAATACTTCATTGCGAGCGGGTAGATGACGAAGTTCGCCATTGATTCCCATGGCCTGCATGGTGGTTTTGGCTAGTTCGTTGACGGTGAATTCCTGGTCGGCGCCAACATTAAAAATTTGGTTGTAGGCCTCGGGAATATTTACCGCATTAGCAATATAAGGGGCAACATCACCAATGTAGCTGAAGGCTCGGGTTTGGCTTCCATCACCAAAAACCGTCAGCGGCTTTCCTTGCATAAGCTGGTTCATGAAGATGCCTACGACATTCCGATAGCGATCTCCTAGGTTTTGATACTCTCCGTAAACATTGTGAGGACGGAAGATTACATAATTGAGTCCAAACATCTCATGGGTGCACTTGAGGTCTTGTTCGACCGCAAGCTTGGCGATGCCATAAGGGTCCTCCGGCAAGGGAACGGTATCCTCGGTCATAGGAGGTTTTGCAGCACCATAAACGGCGATAGAGGAAGTGAACACAAAACATTTAACCTTGTGTTTGACGGATTCGTTGATCAGGATTACACTTCCAATTAAATTATTGGTGTAGTTGAAGCGTTTGATAAAATGGCTTAACCCTTCGGCGGCGTAGGCGGCTAGATGGTACACATAATCGAATCGGTGTTCGTTGAATAGGGATTGCACGAGCTCCGCATCGGTGATTGAACCTTGAACAAAAATGGCATTAGGATTCACATTTTCCTTAAAACCCCCACTCAAATCGTCGAGCACGACAACCTTGTGTCCCGCACTGACCAGTTCGTTGGTTACGTGGGCTCCAATGAATCCGGCTCCGCCGGTGACGAGTGATGTAGGCATGTTCGTTGGGGTTGGAGGGCAAAAGTAAAAAAATCAAGCAAAGGCGCTTGGGTTTATGCGAACAGAAAGTTTAAACTAAAACACTAGCCATGAACCGTTTCGGATTTACCGAATCCTTGAATGATTTCACCTTCATAGTCCAACCACTCCTGCCATCTTTGATCGACATCCAAACCATGAGCATATTTTCGAGCATAGCCGATGAAAAGGGTATAATGATTGGCCTCGCTAATCATCAATTCATGGTAGAAAACTGCCAACTCTTGGTCATCGATATTTTCGCTCAAAACTTTGAAACGCTCACAGCTGCGGGCTTCCACCATAGCCGCGAAAAGTAAACGATCCACTAAGTTCTCTGAGGGCGTAACGCCTTTGCGCATAAATGCGTATAGAAGGTTCACATAATGGTCCTTACGCTCTCTTCCCAAGGTAAAACCTCGTTTCCGAATAAAATCATGAACCATCTGAAAATGAGATAATTCCTCTTGACTAAGACGAATCATCTCATCCACAAGATCTGGGTATTCTGGATAACGAACCACGATGGAAATGGCGTTAGAGGCCGCCTTTTGCTCGCACCAAGCATGGTCGGTCAATATCTCGGAGATGTTTTTCTCCACTACGTTTCGAACCCACGAGGCTTCCGTGGTCAATTTCAGTCGAAGCATGCCACAAAAATAACACGAATCATGTTCCTACAAAAACACATATACCAAATTGACTTTCAGCAATCTATAAAACCAAAATACATTTACCTAACAGCTGTTAGCAAGTTTCAGACACAATCTTATAAAAATCCAACGTGAGCCAACAAAAATACGAGCCCAAAAAGTTTGTCAATCAACTGTAAAACATTACCTTTTCCCTCTGAATTCTCGACCAATTGTATTCAAAAACTCCAACCAAAAGTAAAACAGACTTGAATGGATACAACCTCTACTAAATTCCTTTTCCTTTTCAGAACCATCCAACCCACCCTGGATTCCAATTTTAAAAAGTTTGGTTTTGCCGCTTGCATGGTCCTTGTTTCCATTTTAGGTGCAAGCGCTCAAACCTATAACATGGGCACTGGTTCAGTCACCTCGTGTAGTGGCAATTTTTATGACAGTGGTGGATCGGCAGGCAACTATGGGAATAACCAATCCTTTACACAAACCATTTGTGCCTCTGCCGCAGGACAATCGGTGAGTTTGAATTTTACTGCCTTCAACATTGAATCAGGTTTTGATTTTCTGACGATATACAACGGACCCAACACCTCCTCTCCTATCATCGGAACATACACGGGCACTAATTCACCTGGAACAGTTACTGCCGCATCCGGGTGCTTGACGTTGGTTTTCACTTCCGATTTCACCATCACCGCCACTGGATTTGCAGCATCAATCAGTTGTGTTCAGAGCCCAACAGCTGCACCTTGCGCCACCTCATGCAACGGAGGAAATCCCCCCGCTAATGACCCTTGTTCGGGAGCGCAAAACCTCGGTAATCTCCCAACCCCTCCTGCATGCCCGACCAACAACGGTGCTGGACCTTGGACGTACTTCAACACCACTAACCTTTGTGCTACAGCCGAACAGCCATATACTTCGCTTTTGGGATGTCAACCATCTGGCAACATGCCTTCGCCTGCAGCAGACGTTTGGTATCGAATCAACATCACCGGCCCCACTCTGAACATCAATTTAACGGGCCTTCAAGCGCCTTCCATTGGATTGTATGCAGGCACTAATTGTACCAATCTTGTTCCTAGAGGATGCGCCAATGGCACCAATGGTTCATTGAGCACCACCTTTGGTTCACTTGCGCCAGGCACCTATTACCTTCAGGTCAGCGGCGGGAGCATAACCGACCAATGTAACTTTACTTTGGGACTTCAAAACAGTAACGATTGTGCCGGTTGTGTAATCGCATCCAGCGTTACCGCCACCCCTCCCCCTATCAACGGAACCTATCAAGCAGGACAAACCGTCACCGTTTGTTATACGGTTTCAAACTACAATCAAACATCTGCCAACTGGCTGCATGGAGTCGTGCCTAATTTTGGTCCCGGTTGGAATTTGGCCACTCTTGCTACGGCTCCTGTCACCTCGTGCTCGGGGCAAGGAACGTGGAATTGGTATAACAATCCCGTTACCAGTTCTGCTACAGGTATCACCACCGGACCAGGTTATTAGTTCGAATCAGGTTTGGGCAGTCCTAGCGGACTTCCTGATGGTAATCCTGGTAACAATTATGGCGATAACAATCCCGGTAACATCTGCGATTGGACTTTTTGTTGGACCATTACAACCGATCCTCCAAGTGCGTGTATTCAAGGGATACCGTTGAACATCACTTTTAACACCCTCGGAGATGGAGAGTCAGGATCATGGACATCCTTGGCCTGTACGCAGGATGCCAATAGTCAGTTTTTTGCGACACTCAGTTGCTGTACCATCCCTACCTACTCACTGGTTCAGCCAGTTTGTGCCGGCCAAAACACGGGAAGTGCTACGGTAACGCTCACCAATGACCCTCCCTGGGATTACGTGTTTACCAATTCTGGTGGTGCAACAATCCAAACCTTCACGAATTTAAACGGTCCAGCGACCGTCAACAACCTAGCTCCTGGCACCTACACCGCTACAGTCACCAACAACGCCGGATGTGTATCCAGTACGACCTTCACCATTGTGGCTCCTCCACCCATTACGCTGAGTACCGCTCCAACCAATGTCAGCTGCTTCGGACTTTCCAACGGATCACTAACCGCCACGCCAAGTGGAGGCTCATCACCCTACCAATATGTTTGGTCAGGGTCTTCTTCAACCGTTGCAACGGCCAGTGGATTAGCAGCGGGGACTTACAATGTAACAGTAACTGATGCCAATGGCTGTACTGCGATCACTTCGGGTACCGTCACTCAACCTACTGCCATTTCTGCAAATGCAACCACCTTATCCGCTTCCTGCTCCTTACCCAATGGATCCGCTACGATCACACCAGCAGGAGGGACACCGGGTTATGTGTTTTCGCTGAATGGCGGCCCCTCACAACCGGGAGGTACGTTCAATGGAATTGCATCCGGCAATTATAACGCTACGGTTACCGACTCCCGA
>JBMTLM010000187.1:0-4444 GCA_049431185.1 Bacteroidia bacterium
CCTCACGCATATATCCAAAGCGACATGGTATGAAGTTAGCCCAAATCTCAAAATTGTCGATGATGCGATAATTGATGCCGTTGATGGATGTGTCGCCTACAGACTCCAATCGACTATACTGCGTAAAACTTTGGTAATCGCACGGACCACCAGCAGGTTGGACGGTTTTAACAGGGATCCAATTGGCCGTGTAATGCCATACGTTGGAAGTGGAATCAAGAATCGGATGATAGTTTTGAGCTGAAACGGAACCGTTCAGCAGTAGCGTGATAAATGAGGCCAGAATTATACGCATCGGACAATATTTTCATAAAGATAAGTAATTAAACCCCGATTTAAAGGAGACCCAATTCCGTTTGCACTTTTTTGGGAAGTCCTGATACCACCAGGCTGTAGGAGTGATTGATCCATTCCTCAATGGTAACCCTTGAAGCGCTTCCGTCCAGAATGATGGTGTTCCACATTTTCTTGTTCATGTGGAAACCAGGTATAACGCAAGGATATTGCTCACGAAGTCGGATGGCCAATTCGGGATCACATTTCAAATTGATTCGATCCGGCTGCTTGAGGCTACAAAGACAAAACATTTTTCCGGCAACCTTAAAAACCAAAGTATCCTCATCAAACGGAAACCCTTCAGTGGAGTGAGGTTTAGACAAACAAAACGTGCGTAGCGCTTCAATATTCATGGCAAAAAAGAATACACCGCAAATATGTTCAAATTAATCACATATCGCCAATGATTTTTCTGATCAAAAAACATCAAATACACCTCTACCACCATTCCATTTACATCGATTGGGTAAATAATTAAAACTCATCGCCAAAGAAACATCATTAAAAATGAGAAACAAAAATCCCTAATTTTAGGCTCAAATAAATAGTATACCGATACACAATAGCAATTCGAAAAATGGAATTTAACCGTAAAAAATGGCTGCCTTTAAAAAAACATTTAATTGCGATAGCGTTCATACTGATTTCCAACTCCTCATTTGGACAAACCATCGTTTCCGCATCACCACTACTAGCCACAGGAGGTGACTATTTCAGCATGACGGTGGTAATGTCGGGAACGGCTTCAAACCCCTACAATAACAAACTCGTATCACCCTCAAACACCATCTCGCCAAGGTCTGCATACAACTCTACAGGCAACACCTACATTGTAGACTACCTACTGCGGGATTATGAAAAAATCGGTGATTACGCCTTGACGTATAACACAAGTACATACCCAAACAAGGTTCGCATCAACAGACCTATGGTGCCTGAAAAGTTCACTTATCAAAGAGTGACTTCACCTAACATTCCTGTGAATACCGGCGAAGACGACGGCATCAGCTACATGGTCACCGATAGCCACGGCAATCTCTATTGTGTAGGCACCTTTACCGGCACCATGAGCATCAGTGGACAATCACTTACAGCCTCAGGGTTCAGGGACGGTTACGTGATGAAATACGATTCCAGTGGCACAGTGGTTTGGATGCGAAAAGTGGGAAGCGCCATTGATAATAATATTGGCATCTATGAAGGGCTTCGGTCCATCAGGATTCATGGGGACTCCGTACTTAGCGTAGCAGGTTACATGCGCTGCGACACCTCATTGAAATTCAATGGTAGCACCCCGCTGCAGTACCCTTCCCGAAACATCGGCACACAGGATGGAATGGTCATGAAACTCGACACTGCAGGCAATCTGCAATGGACAACATTCCAAGGGTCATTGAAGCAGGATGCCACCTATGACCTTGAATTCGATCAATCAGGTGGCTTGTTTGTAACCGGCTATGCTCAAAGCGAAGACTTCTCAAGCTCCGGACTGAATGACACATCATTCACCTACGTTTACAATGCCAGCAACACAGATTCCGTTGCGCTTGGCGCATATGCCAATGACCAATATGGTTTTTTTGTAGTGCATTATTCGCCTACAGGACAAATCATATGGGCGAAACGACAAACACGAGACTACTTTGTCAGCGGATCGTTTCCCGTCCGCATCAAAATGGGCCAAGACCATAACCTGGTAATATTAACCATCGGAGGCGGACAACTCAAATGGAATGGTTCACCATGCTCAAACGGCACTTGCTGCAATGTGCATTACGCTCTTACCAAAATGGATACCCTTGGTAACAAGCTCTGGTGCCTAGAGGATGGGAACTTTGTCAAGGACATGGATATGGGATTGGATGCCAACAACAACATTTACGTGCTCACACCTACCAGCTGGATTGGCGGCGATAGCGAAACATTCTTGCGAAAATATAGTCCTACCGGCACTCTGCTGTGGAGCAAGTTCATTCAAAGAAACAAATCAAATATGGGCAACTATGCAATGGCTACCGATTCATCAAGCAACAGCTACATCAGCCATGCCTATGAACATTTATGGGCAAATTCAAACAAGGTCATTGTGACCAAGAAGTTTAATGCAAATGGTGATTTGCTTTCAGTGGGATATCCCGAGCCATACACCACCAACCTTGAGAACAAGCCAACTGCCATTGCACTTTCCCCGAATGAAGATAAAATCTATCTAGCCGGTCATTATAAAGGAACACAAAAATTCGGCTCATTCAATTTAGTTGGAACCACCAGAAAACCGTTTCTTTTGAAATCATCCATGTGCCCCGTCAGCTATGACAGCATTGCGGTTACATCATGTGGCCCCTACTTAACTCCCAGCGGCAACCAGTTGCTTTCCACTTCCGGCTTTTATGCGGATACACTCATCAACTCAGCAGGATGTGACAGTATCATCCTCATCTCCCTTCAGGTTTACAGCAATCCGGTTGTAAACATCCTAGCGTCCGGACCAATATCATTTTGTCGCGGAGACAGTGTACTATTGAATGCGACTCCAGGAATGGCTACCTACCAATGGTACAAAGGAATCAATCCTGTACCGGGCGCAAATGCCAGTTCGTTGAACGTTAAAGCCGCCGGAAGTTATTATTGCCTGGCAACCAATGCAAGTCAATGCCCTGACACATCCAACACGATTCGGATTAGCATACCGTGCATACCGCGCGACGTGGCCGCTTTAAAAATCGAGGACACATTCAACTCCAATGAAATTCAAATAAACCCTAATCCAAGCGCAGGCATTTTTCAATTGAATGCCCCCAGTGGCATCCTCCATATTTTCAATTCGAATGGAGCTCTTGTGTTCAAAAGCGCATGGAATGAAACTGATGACCTTCTTGATCTCAGCAACCTGCCGTCGGGAATTTATTCATTAACGTTGCAATCGAACGATTTATTGAACCGCAAAACCATCAGCATCGTCAAATAGGTCCCGTGCTACAAATCGAATTTCAATACCTAAAAAACCTGATGAAATGATACGTAAATTAATTCTAGCAATTGGTTTTTTTATCATTCATCTATCAGCTCATGCACAATCAAGCGAGCCCACCTTTGCACTTTTGGTAAAGTTTAAAAGCAATCTGCCTGATTCAGTGGTTTTAAAAACCATGAATGAACGCAAAATCGAATTTGAGAAGCTTCCAGGTCTGGTTCAAAAATACTACATGCGCGAACCTGCTTCAGGCGAATTCGCCGGAATTTACCTTTGGGCAACGGCCCAAGACTGTATGGACTACCGCAAAAGCGAGTTGGCTAAGACCATCAAGGAGGCCTATCAAATTCAAGGAAATGTTCGCGTAGAGCTCTTCGATGTTTTATTTCCACTGAGACGTCCTTAAATACACTTGCACTAAAAGGAAAAGCCGTGTACCCAAGGGCCACGGCTCTTCCAACTGATGGATGGATGGATGGAAACTGTATGCTTTGATTAATCGAAAATGATCACTCATCGAAAGTGGTTTCCAGCGTACCGCCGTTAACCGTTCTGACCAATTCCCAAACGCCTGAGCCGTTGAGCTTTTAGATGGTATAGTTGTCGACACCCGAATCCCACTCCTGGTAAGGGGTCCACCACAATTTCGATTTAAAATTATTATAGTCGTAAGATGATTGCAAGAAAATGGATGAGCTCTGGTTGCTCATTTCACCGGACAACTCGCAATCGGTAATGATTTCAATACGGTAGAAATACTCGGTGCGATGCACTTCGGCATCGGTATCCATATACAAATGCGTGCCGGCTGGAACTCGTGCAACTTCTGTAAACTGGGTGTTGCCGTCGGAACGTAGAATTTTATACTCCTTAACGCGATCAGGGCGAAGTGCGGGAGGCCCCCATTCTGTAAGCACATTTTGGTCGTCAACCACTGTAGATCGAACCACATCCACTTTTTGGCCCGCTAAGATATTGGCCGGTGTGGCAGTAGCCGTATCACTCCAGGAAATGTATGAATTGCCACATAAATCAGTTGCACGAATACGATAAGAGTACGGAAACGGACAAGGGAAATCCAAGTCGTCATAAGAAGTAACCGAACCAGGCAGTGAGGCTATAAGCTGGGTTATT
>JBMTLM010000188.1:0-4443 GCA_049431185.1 Bacteroidia bacterium
CCAATAGGTCATACCTTTGATTTTACCTCGTAAAACGCCCTTCAAATCCACCACGACCGCCTTCTCACTGCACATCTTCTTCAGTTGCGACTCGTCGAGCGATGCATAAGCCTTATGGTTTACCGCCAACACAACCGCATCATAATCGTTATCCGGTTGTGTAATCAGACCAAAGCCGTATTCATGCTGCAGCTCATCTGAATCAGCATGTGGATCCACCACGTGTACCGTGACTCCGTATGAAATGAATTCGTTCACCACATCCGCCACCTTGGAGTTACGGATATCTTCCACATCCTCCTTGAAAGTGGCACCCATCACCAGTACCTTGGATTTACCGGGATCTTTACCGGCGGCAATAAGCTTCTTCACCGTTTGTTTGGTCACATAAAAACCCATAGAGTCGTTTACACTCCTACCGCTATTGATGATTTGGGCATGGTAGCCTACTTCCTGAGCTTTGTAAGTAAGGTAATAAGGGTCTACGCCAATGCAGTGACCACCAACCAAACCGGGTTTGAAGTTGAGAAAATTCCATTTGGTGCCGGCCGCCTCCAACACCTCAAAGGTGTTAATGCCCATCTTGTTGAAAATGATGGAGAGCTCGTTCATGAGAGCGATATTCACATCGCGCTGGGTGTTTTCGATGATTTTAGCAGCCTCGGCGACTTTGATGGAGGAGGCCTTATGCACTCCTGCAGTAACCACCAGTTGATACACACCGGCAATTTCTTCGAGTGATTCGGCATCACAACCAGAAACCACCTTCACAATCTTGGCCAAAGTATGTTCCTTGTCTCCTGGATTGATCCGCTCTGGAGAATACCCTAACTTGAAATCAACTCCCATTTTCAAACCGGAAAGCTCTTCAATGACGGGCAGACAATCTTCTTCCGTGCAGCCAGGATAAACGGTAGATTCAAATACGACATAATCCCCCTTTTTCAATACATGTCCTATGGTGGCGGAGGCGGAAAGAACCGGCTTTAAGTCTGGCAAGCGATGCTCATCAATCGGCGTGGGCACAGCCACGATGAAGAATGAGGCTTCGCGAAGCACCTCTTCGGAGTCGGTAAATGTGATATTGCAATGGTCGAATGCAGCGGCATCCAATTCGCCGCTGGGATCAATTTTATTGCGCATCATTTCAACCCGTTTGGCATTGATATCGAAACCGATCACACCCACCTTTCGGGCGAATTCCAATGCAATGGGCAAGCCGACATAACCAAGACCGATTACACCGATCTTTTTTTCTCCAGAAAGTATTTCCTTAAGCATACTTGGATAATTTTTATCAGCGAGGAAGCTTGTGATTCCTCACATCGTAAATGGATTCTATGATTTCAACCACTTTCAACCCCTCAAGTGCATTGGTAGTGATGGTGGTTTTGCCTTGCAAGGTTTCAATGACATTGCGGATGATGAAGTGATGATTCGAGGCTGAACCTTTGTATGCACCATAATCGTTGGCAGGCGATGATGCCTCCAAAACAGGCATCTCGTAATTCTTAATATGGCAATACTCGACTTCATTCATGTACTGCCCTCCAATCTTCAGGCTGCCATTGCTGCCGATGACAGTGATGGAAGACTCCATGTTGCGATCCCATACGGCGGTTGAGTAATTCAGGCAACCGATACCGCCTCTTTGAAAACGGAAGGTGACCATTCCGCTGTCTTCAAAATCGGTTGAATCCTGATGACAAAAATCGGAGAACTTCCCTTCGATGTCAGCGATATCTCCAAACACCCAATACATGATATCCACAAAATGGGAAAACTGGGTGAACAAGGTGCCACCATCCAAATCCGCGGTTCCTTTCCATCCATCCTTTTTATAGTAACGGTCGTCACGGTTCCAATAGCAATTAAGCTGTACCATGTAGGTTTCCCCTAGGATGCCGTTTTCAACGATTTCCTTCAGCCATTTGGATGGAGGTGAATAACGGTTTTGCATCACGCAAAAGATATTGACGCCCTTAGCCAGGCCGGCATGAATGAGTTGTTCTCCTTCCGCCTTACTGAGCGCCATTGGTTTTTCCACCACAACATGTTTGCCACGTTGAATGGCCATCATCGCATGTTGGGCATGCAACCCGTTGGGAGTGCAAACATTCACCACATCAAATTCCAATCCCGAATCCAACATGGCTTCTGCCGAAGGGAAAAACGGAACATCTAACGTGGAAACATCCTGATTCGCGATATCGCAAACCGCCACCAATTGGGCATCAGGGTCACGACGTACCATTTCGGCATGTCGCTTTCCGATATGCCCGTGACCGATGATTGCAAATCGTATAGGCTTCGACATCATGATTTAGTGATAATGGTTACCAAACCGTTTTCGAGTTTGTAGTGTTCTTGGCTTTCCGGACAAACTGCAATGCCATCGGCATCAAACGTAAGCTTGTGTCCGTAGCGGCTCATCCAACCCGTTTGACGTGCCGGATTGCCCACCACCAACGCAAAGTCCGGGACATTTTTCGTTACAACTGCACCTGCGCCAATAAATGCAAAAGCACCAATTTCATTTCCGCACACGATGGTGGCATTGGCTCCAATGGTGGCACCTTTACGCACCATTGTGGTTTTATATGCTCCCCTACGATTTACAGCACTGCGTGGATTAGTCACATTAGTGAAAACCATACTAGGTCCGAGAAATACATCATCTTCGCAATGAACACCGGTATAAACGGATACATTGTTTTGGATCTTCACATTGTTACCCAAGGTCACGCCGGGAGAGATCACCACGTTTTGTCCAATGTTACATGATTCACCGATGGTACAACCCGGCATCACATGGGTGAAGTGCCATATCCGTGTACCCTTGCCGATCACACAGCCCTCATCCACGTAGGATGACTCATGTACAAAAAAATCCTTTTCAGCCATCAGGAAAATCGATATGCGGTTTTATATAATTCCTCCTTGGGGAGATTTTTGAAATATTCGTAAGTTCTTTTCAATCCTTCAGCACGATCCACCTTTGGCTCCCATCCCAACAATTCCTGGGCTCGTGAAATATCGGGGCGACGTTGTTTCGGATCGTCTTGAGGCAGCGGCTTCATCACCATCTTCACATCAGAGCCGGTCAGCTTTAAGATCTCCTCACCAAATTCACGGATGGTGATTTCAGACGGGTTGCCAATGTTCACCGGAAAAACGTACTCACTCATCAATAAACGATAGATGCCCTCGATCAAATCATCAACATAACAAATCGACCTTGTTTGTGATCCGTCTCCGAACACCGTTAAATCCTCTCCGCGCAACGCCTGGCCGATAAAGGCCGGAAGCACTCGACCGTCGTTCAATCGCATGCGAGGACCATAGGTGTTAAAGATACGCACGATGCGAGTCTCCAGCCCGTGATAGGTATGATAAGCCATGGTAATGGCCTCTTGGAATCGTTTGGCCTCATCGTAAACACCACGTGGACCTACAGGATTCACATTACCCCAATAGTCTTCCGTTTGCGGATGCACGGTGGGATCGCCATACACTTCGGAAGTGGATGCCACCAGGATGCGGGCTTTCTTCACACGTGCAAGACCCAACAGGTTGTGCGTTCCCAATGAACCCACCTTCAAGGTTTGAATCGGAATCTTCAGATAATCAATCGGGCTGGCGGGTGAGGCAAAATGCAGGATGTAATCGAGTTCACCGGGAACGAATACAAACTTGCTTACATCGTGGTGGTAGAATTCGAAATCCTCCAGCTTGAAGAGGTGCTGGATATTCACCAGGTCTCCCGTGATGAGATTGTCCATGCCCACCACCTTGTAGCCCTCCTTGATGAAGCGGTCACACAAATGTGAACCCAGAAAGCCGGCGGCGCCGGTAATCAATATGCGTTTTTTTCTTTCTATGGACATGTTCAAAATCATTTGAGGACAGGACGTCCGATACTATCGTAATAAAAACCTTTTTCCAACATTTTTTGAGGATCGTAGAGGTTGCGACCGTCGAAAACTGATTTGGATTTCATCAAAGCAGCAACCTTGTCGAAATCCGGTGTTCTAAACGCCGACCACTCCGTAGCGATCAACAATGCATCCGCATCCTTTAAGGCCTCGTATTGATCACCGGCGTATTGGATACGATCTCCAAAAACTTTCTGCACATTGCCCATTGCTTCGGGATCGAACACGGAAACAACCGCTCCAGCATTCAATAATTTTTCAATCAAGAACAAGGCAGGAGCTTCGCGGATATCATCCGTGTCGGGCTTGAACGCGAGTCCCCAAACGGCAATTCGTTTTCCACTGATGTTGTTGTGGAAATGGTTCATGATTTTATCGAAGATGATGGTGCGCTGTGTGTCGTTCACTTTCATCACCGAATCCAACACCCGGAAATCGTAACCGTATTCAGACGATGTTTTGGCCAATGCCTGCACATCTTTTGGGAAACAACTGCCACCATAGCCGA
>JBMTLM010000189.1:0-4433 GCA_049431185.1 Bacteroidia bacterium
TCCCCCGCATTAGAGCTTCGCACACTCCAGGGTTCAATCGTAAATAAATTTCTATTTTCGCCTCCCAAAACCTACTTCACCATGAGTCTTCACATCAGTGCCGCTCCCGGCTCCATTGCACCCGTAGTACTAATGCCAGGCGATCCGCTCCGTGCTAAGTTCATCGCCGACAACTTCCTCGAAAATGCGCAATTGGTTAGCCATACACGTAATGTGTTTTTCTATACCGGCACCTACAAGGGTAAACGCATCAGCGTTGGTGCCAGTGGTATGGGATGTCCTTCCATCGGCATTTACTCATACGAACTTTACAAGGAGTACGATGTGCAATGCATCATCCGCATCGGTACCTGTGGTTCCTATCATTCCCACATTGGTCTCTACGAAATCATCAATACCGATTTTGCTTGCAGCGAGTCCACCTTTGCACATTGTGCATTCGGTTTCGAGGGCGATCAAATGGTCCATCAAGGCGATGCATTCGACCACATCAATAAAACAGCCACTGCAATGGGATTGAACATCCGTTCAGGCAACATCCACTCCAGCGATGTGTTTTACCGCGCTGCACCAGGCATCCCCGCAGTGGCACAAAAACATGATTGCCTTGCAGTGGAAATGGAAGCATTCGCGTTATTCGCCAATGCGCGCTATTTGAATCGGTCTGCCGCTACACTGCTAACCGTTTCGGATGTGATTCCTACGCGTGAAGAAATTTCGCCCGATGCCCGCGAACGCTCGCTCAAAACCATGATCGAGCTGGCTTTGGAGTCCGGAACTACTTTGTAGGGGATCGGTTATTCCACAATCACTTTTCTGATGCCCGTTCCTGCCTCAGAACGCACTTCCACAAAGTAACAACCAGCTGCCATGCCTTGCGTGCTGATGCTTGCGGACGCTGTTGAGATGGCTTGCTGGCTCACTAATCGGCCGTCTATCGAAAGCATCCTCACATCGTAAGAGTTGCCAGCTTTGAAATCAGGCAAGCTGATGCTAACACTGCTTCCATTGGCAACAGGGTTCGGATAAGCTGTAAATGACAGCCCACCTACGGTTTCGTTCACGCCCGAGAACATGGCCGATGGGTCCAACACAAACAAACCGTTTTGCATGTCGGAAACCAATACCCGTCCGCTGGGCAAGAACGGATAAGCGCCCCATGCGCCCTGATAGGCGGGCGATGGATAGGGTCCTCCCAGGGCCGTTTGGTTGTGCGTGTCGAAATAACCGATGCGAACAGGATTGTTTGGGTTGGCTACATCATACACCTGCAAGCCATCTTGGTAATATGCTGCATAGCAAGTATTGCCCACAATGAAAGGGTTGTGCGGCGTAGGTCCAGGATTGCTTTGAAACGTTGCCGTAACTGTGAGGTTGCTGAAATCACTCACATCAAGCACTTTCACGGGCAGGCCATTGGGCACCTCATCCATGAATACCAAGGTTTGTCCATCGTCAGTAAGGGCGCTACTGTGGTTGTATCCTTGTCCTGGATAAGAGGTAACGGATGCCAGCAATACGAAATTATTGGTCGAACGGTTGTATCGGAAAATGAATAAGCCATCAAAGGCGCATGACGCATACACGGTATCATTACGCACATACATATCATGCACCTGGTTGGTGGGAAGCAGCGTTGGATAATCATCGCGAATGCTACGTAGAAAAACGGGATTGGTAGGGTTTGAAAGGTCAAAAACAGACATGGTGCCTTGTTGAGGTGTGCCTGCAAATTGTCCGCCGCTCGGAATGCCTCCATACAGCAAGCCATCTTCTACAAAAATGGTATGACACCTTTCAAAGAGCGTATTATCGTCATATACCACGTGCACCGAATCAGGCAGGTATTGCATATCCACAATTTGGAAGCTGTTGGGCGAAGCATCATCACTTACCAGGTAAGCATACTGCCCAAAGGTTTTGATTTCTCGCCAGATGCAATTTACCCTGCGACCGGGAACGAAGTCTGCAACCGTTGGAGCAGTTGGATTGGTGACGTTGATGAAATACACACCCGTGGATGCGCCAATCAACGCATATTCATTGCCTGCACCATCATGCCAGCCCCAAACACCATTGTAGCGGATGTTGTAAACAGGCTCGCCCGGCACAGCAGGATTATCCCACCGCGATAACAACGAAATGTTCTGAGAGTCGTAAGTGGTTTGAGCGGTAGCGGTGTGGAACCAGGCCTGAACAGTCAAGGCCATTAGCATTACTAGTATGGATTTTTTCATGTTGAAGGAGTGATTCTTAAATGTAAAGGTACGGAACGCATCCGTTTTCAAGCCAGCTTTTTGAGAACAAATCCTACCTTTACCTTCCATGAACAAAATCAGGGGCTTACTGCTTCTCATATGGTTGCTCCCCTCTGCGGGGATGGGGCAAAGCCCCCACACGGATTGGTTTGCCGATGCGCGACTCGGTATTTTCATCCACTGGGGCATTTATGCCGTGGATGGCACCAGCGAAAGCTGGAGCTTTCATAACCGCGAAACCTCCTACGCGCAATACATGTCGCAGCTGCAACGCTTTGATGCGGCAAGGTTCAACCCCGATGTATGGGCCAACCTCATTGCCGAGAGCGGCGCTCGGTATGCCGTGCTTACCACTCAGCACCACGATGGCGTAGCCCTGTGGAACACCAAGCAGCGCACACCCTCCAGCCAAAAGGGACTTTGGAACCCTCAGAAGCCATTGAGCACCGTACATCAATCACCCGCCGCGCGGGATCTGGTAACCCCTTTTGTGCAGGCAATCCGCAGCAAAAACATCCGCTTTGGCGCCTATTACTCACTGCTCGATTGGTCGCATGATGATTACCCCGGCTTTTTAAAGGACAGTACACGCTACAAGATCGCCAACGATTCGTTGCGCTGGAATCGATTTTTGCAATACATGCATGCACAAGTGGAAGAGCTCTCCGTGCAATTCAAGCCGGACCTGTTTTGGTTTGATGGCGATTGGGAGCACTCCGAAAATGAATGGCAAGCTGCTAAAGTAAGGGCGCTGTGCGAAAAAGGAAATCCGCAAGTGCTCCTCAACGGTCGATTGAAAACATATGGCGATTACGATACGCCCGAACAAAACATGCCGGTTACCCGTCCCGCTTCCAAAGTGTGGGAGCTGTGTATGACCATCAACAACAACTGGGGCTATCGGCCCTCCGACACCAATTGGAAAACACCCGATGAGGTGATCCGCATCTACACCGAAGTGTTGGGCATGGGAGGTAATCTGTTGCTCGATATCGGGCCCCGTGCCGATGGCACCATCCCCGCGGAAGCGGAGCAGGTATTAAAAGCCCTGGGCCGCTGGAACCGCAAACATGCCGAGGCCGTGTATGGCACGCGCGAAGGATTGCCTTACGGGCATTATCACGGCAGTAGCACCTTGAGCAAGGATTCCACCGCACTCTATTTGTTTATTCCATCGGTAAAGGGCGGAAATCAAGAGGGAAAGTTCCAAGTCATGCTCAAAGGAATTCGCAACCAAGTGGTGAAGTGTGAAGTGCTCGGAACAAGTGAACCCATACAAGTGAAAACCGTTGGAAAGATTTCGTGGAGCACTGTTCCCGGCACGTTGTTTATGGATGTACCCTTGGCGGGGATGGATGAGCACATGACCGTATTGAAATTGCAACTCGATGGCCCGTTAGGACTGTATTCAGGCAAGGGTGGATTTGCCGATTGAACAATCAGAAAATCGCATGCAAACAAATACAAACGCATTCCAATTGAAAACGTGTTTCAGTTGCTGCCTTGTTGTTTTGCTGATGCATCTTTCGCTAAGCGGATTTGCACAAGAACACCAACAGCAATATTTTCCGCCAACCGACTCGTTGGTGATCCGGAAGCTGCAACAATGGCAGGATTACAAATTCGGATTGCTCATGCATTGGGGTCCCTACAGCCAATGGGGTGTGGTGGAAAGTTGGAGCATTTGTCCGGAAGACGAGGACTGGTGTCGCCGACTTGGGCCATACGCCAATGATTACTTCGCTTACAAAAAAGCGTACGAACAATTGCAGCTCACCTTCAACCCAACGGCATTCAATCCAACGCAGTGGGCCGAAGCGGCGCACGATGCCGGCATGAAGTACATGGTGTTTACGACCAAGCACCACGATGGCTTCTGCATGTTCGAAACAGCCACCACTGATTACAAGATCACATCACCCAGCACGCCGTTTTCAAAAAACGCCAAAGCCAACATCACCAAAGAAATATTCGATGCGTTTCGGGATAAGCAAATGATGGTGGGTGCCTATTTCAGCAAGCCTGATTGGCACAGCAACGACTATTGGGACAAGGCATGGCCACCGCTCGACCGCAATCCGAATTACGACCTCAACAAGTATCCCGAAAAATGGAAGGGGTTCATGCAACACACCTACACGCAGTTGGGCGAGTTGATGGATGATTACGGCCGTG
>JBMTLM010000190.1:0-4429 GCA_049431185.1 Bacteroidia bacterium
GCCATAACATCAATACCCAACATGAAAAAAATTGCCTTGTTTGCCATAGTGGTCATGGTTGTCGGAGCCTTTTCATCTTGCAAGCCTAAAGAAAAATGTCCTGCTTACGGCAAGTATGTGCCTGCAGGCAAATCACAACCGCAATCTAACTCTTGATTAGCTAAGATTCAACCAAATCAATCAGCTCCGTTCATCGGGGCTTTTTTATTGCTCTTCTTTTCCGGCAAAAACAAAGGTCAGTTGCTGCAAAACTGTTTCATGCAAACTTAAAGCGACAGGGCAGGTATGGGCCGCTTTTTTAATCATGGATCGCTGCTTATCATCGTAAATGAGGCTTGGTGGAAAAACCATGCGGATGTGCACCTCGGCAATTTTTCGGGGATTGGCTGACATGATTTTGGTAACCTCCGCCTTGGTGCCGTCAATGCTGAACCCATGCTGGTGGGCCAATATGCCCATGATGGTCATCATACAGCTGGCTAGAGAACACGAAGCCAAGTCCGTTGGAGAGAAGGAGGCTCCTCTGCCCTGATTATCAACGGGGGCATCGGTTACGATTTCGGTACCGGATTGAAGATGAGTGGCCCGGGTCCTAAGACCGCCCTCATAAATGATTTCCATGGAATGCATGTGGCAAAAATAGGCATACTTTTAGGTCATCATCCTCGTGCTGTATTTTGTATCTTTGAGATATGAAAAAGGGGCTTTTTTACCTGTTTTTGTTGATTGGCCTTGGACCGACTTCCCCCATCATTGGCCAAGTGAACCCTAATGAGTACCAAGAGGAGCCCAGGGTCCTGATGAAAAACGAGTGGGGATTCGGGATTCAGTTACATACCGCCGGTTGGGGCATTGATTATCGTAGAGGTAAAAACATCACCGGTTACAAGAAGCGGTTCATAGAGGGAGAGATTGTCAATATCCGACACCCCAAAGAAATCCGATCCGTAAATCCGTACTTCGATAACGCGAAATCTTTTTTTTACGGCAAAATCAACTCCATCACCTTGCTCAGGGCCGGTATGGGGCGCCAAAGAATTCTTTTTTCCAAAGCCGAAAAAGAGGGCGTTGAAGTGCGTTTGTTGTACTCCGGTGGCGCTTCTTTGGCATTGGCAAAACCCGTTTACCTCTACATTTTGAAAGAGACACCATTTGAAGGAGAGTATGAACTCTTTGAGGAGAAATACGATCCGGAAAAACATTTCATTGACAACATATACGGAAGAGCACCCTTCACCAGCGGTTTCAACAAGATCAAGCCCTATCCAGGAGCCTATGCCAAATTGGGACTGTCATTCGAGTATGGCCATATCACTGAAAACATCCGGTGCCTAGAGGCAGGGGTTTGTTTGGATGCTTATGCCAAAGAAATCCCCATCATGGCTTACGCCGAGAACAGCAATTATTACCTGAACTTCTATGTGAACTGGTTGTTTGGGAAACGTTGGTAATTTTCATATGTCAGAAAACATAACACCCACTTCAAAAGAAACCGCAGGACCCAGGAAACCATCCTGGTTGCGCGTCAAACTTCCCGTTGGTGAAGAATACCGCAAAGTGAGAGGATTGGTTGACGGCCATAAACTGCACACCATATGCGAGAGCGGCAACTGCCCCAACATGGGCGAATGCTGGGGAGCCGGAACCGCCACCTTCATGATTTTAGGAAACGTGTGCACCCGCTCCTGTGGATTTTGCGCCGTTGCTACCGGCCGTCCATCGGCTGTCGATTTAAAAGAACCGGAACGCGTGGCGGAATCCGTTCGGCTCATGCAAGTGAAACATTGCGTAATCACCTCCGTGGACCGCGATGATTTGAAGGATGGTGGCGCCCATATTTGGGTGGAAACCATTCGCGCCATCCGTAAAGCCTGTCCAGGAACCACCATGGAAACCTTGATTCCCGATTTCCAAGGCAATTGGGACAACTTGCAATTGGTGGTCAATGAAAAGCCAGAAGTGATCTCCCACAACCTGGAAACGGTTAGAAGACTTACCAAACAGGTACGTATCCAGGCCAAATATGACCGAAGTCTGGAGGTGCTCAAACGCATAGCCGATGCAGGCGTGAATGCGAAATCCGGTATCATGCTGGGACTTGGTGAGACGAAAGAGGAAACGCTTGAGTCGATGCATGACCTTCGTAGATCAGGTGTATCCATTTTAACCCTGGGTCAGTATTTGCAGCCCACCCGTGAACATTTGCCGGTGGCTGAATACATCCATCCAGAGTTATTCGATGAATTCAAGCGTGCTGGTATGGAGATGGGGTTCCGATATGTTGAAAGCGGACCGTTGGTTCGTTCCTCCTACCATGCCGAACGACATATCGCATGACCATGCATCAGAAAACAAGGGTAGCCATCAATGGTTTCGGTCGCATCGGCAGGGTCACCTTCAAAAACCTGATCCAACGCCACGATGTTGAGGTAGTAGCCATCAACGACCTCACCGATAGCCATACGTTGGCTCATTTGTTAAAGTACGATTCCATTCATGGACGTTTTCCATTTGAAGTACACGCTGAAAAAGATTCCATCACCGCCAATGGCATCAAAGTGCCGGTGTTCGCCGAGAAGGACCCTGCCGCTTTACCATGGAAAAATTTACAGGTAGACGTGGTATTGGAGTGCACTGGACGTTTCACCGACTCCAAGAGTGCCGCCTTGCATGTACAAGCGGGAGCCAGAAAAGTCATACTTTCCGCGCCGGCAAAAGACCCCATGAAAACCGTGGTACTTGGCGTGAATGACCACCTGATCACCAAGGATGACCTGATTCTTTCCAATGCATCATGCACCACCAACAATGCCGCGCCCATGATTAAGATCCTCGATGAGGCTTTGGGTGTGGAGAGTGCTTATGTGACCACCGTGCATGCCTATACCGGAGACCAAAACCTGCATGATGCGCCCCATAAGGACCTTCGCCGGGCACGCGCAGCGGCGGTATCCATCATCCCCACCACCACTGGTGCCGCCAAGGCCATCACCGAGGTGTTTCCACATTTGAAAGGCAAAATCGGAGGCGCTGGTATCCGCGTTCCTGTACCTGATGGCTCTCTCACCGACATCACCTGTCTGGTTCAAAAAACGATTGATGCAGACCAGCTGAATCAGTTGTTTCGATCAGCCGCTCAAGGTGCACTCAAAGGCATCCTGGAATACACTGAAGATCCCATCGTTTCCATCGACATCGTGGGCAATCCTCACTCCTGCATTTTCGACGCAGGCCTCACTTCCGTTTTGGGAAAAATGGTGAAAGTAGTTGGGTGGTATGATAATGAGTCGGGATACGCTGCAAGACTCACCGAGCTGACTGTCAAAGTATCCAGTCTTTGAGAGGCAATAATGCCCTCCCCAATCCGTTAGTTTTATTCACAAAACCTTGTTAATACCCTTGCCGCAGGCATTTCTAGTTACTGAGGGGCTTTGAATACCTTTAGGGGTTTAAGAATCGGTATCAAAAATGGCTGGCAAAAAAAACCGTTTGAAAGAAGAAACGCCCGTAGAGGACGTAGTTGAATTGGAGATTGAGGCAAAAAAAGCCGAAGTGGAAAAGGTACAGGACAATGTCCAAGAGCCTAAACCTAAGACGCCCAAAAAAGAAAAAGTGGCCAAGCAAAAAGAAAAACTTTTCGAGACACCCGGTTTCGCGCTACGCATCGGTGCTTTTATCGGTGATCGGCAATTTCAAAAATTCAGCGGACTTTTCTTAATCCTGATCTCCGTATTCATGTTGATGTCGTTCGTATCGTTCTTCCTGACTTGGAGAGCTGATCACGACTTGGTAACCGGTTCCATCCTTGAATTGTTCTCCAGACAAGACCTACAGGTTGAGAATTGGCTCGGAAAACTAGGCGCAGTAATGTCGCACTACTTTATTCATCGTTGGTTTGGCATTTCAGCCTTTGCATTACCTTTCATCGCATTCCTGGGTGGATTCAAGATCCTCTTCAAAACCGATTTGTTACCGTTCGGAAAATCGTTGCGCTACGCATTTTTCGGTTTCGTATTTACAGCCACGTTGTTCGGTTATTTATTTTTCTCCAACAGCGACATGCTCTTTACCGCGGGTGCCTTTGGTTATGGAATCAACCATTGGCTGCTATCAACTTTAGGGAATCTGGGTACCGGTCTTACAATTGCCTTTTCCGGTATCACATTTGCCGTTATCGTTTTCGGTCTCGAATTCAAACTCCCCTCCTTCCCCAAACAAATCGCAAAGCCTCTGGAAGATGCCGAAATAGATTTGGAATTAGATGAAGAGCCCAACCAAACTCCCACTGGTGCAACACCTGCTAATCGGCTTAAAGTAATCGAGACATCCCCTGCAGTGGACCTGGACGTGGAAACTCCAACAGCATTGGTGGAAGAACCTTTTGAGGACTCCTTCCCTATGGATGAAAATGCAACCCAAACGCTTGCTG
>JBMTLM010000191.1:0-4421 GCA_049431185.1 Bacteroidia bacterium
GTTGTAATCGAAGGTGGATTCTGGAGTCACCATGCTGTTGAATTGGAAACGCAATGTGCGCGTATCATATTCCGGATTCGCTCCCACATACGCATCGTATGCAGCTTCGCCAAAATCCAAATAGTGCTCATCACCGGTGCGGTTGATGATACGCAGAATGGGAAGTCCACCTTTGCGCTCGGCCAAAACCATGAAATCATTAAACAACTCCAAACCCTCCAACAATACCTGCTCCCGGTGCGGAATCACTTCCTCCCACAAATCCATGGCTGTATTCGTTTCGTCACAAGACATGAGTCGGAAGTTGCGGGCCTGGTCATTGGTCATCACATAGAATTTTCCATTGAGATGATCGATGGAGTATTCATGATTGCGGATCCTGGTCTGGAAAACGCGGAAAGGTTCTGTTGGTTTTTCCGCTTCTAAGATTCTGCATTCGGTGGTTAAGGTGCTATTGCTGTATATCACCAGGTATTTCCGGGATTTCGTTTTTCCGACATAGCAACTGAAGGTTTCATCCTGCTCTTCGAATACCAAAGTTCCCTTTTTTTCTTTTCCACCCACTTCATAGCGCATGATCCGATAGTCACGAAGGGTAACGGTGTCTTTGATATCGTAGAACACGGTTTTACTGTCGCTGGCCCATACGGCATTGCCACTCACACCTTCGATACGGTCCGGCAAAATCTCACCCGTTACGAGGTTCTTGAACATCATCGTGTACAACCGGCGACCTACCGTATCAATGGCAAACATGCCGAACCGGTTATCCGGACTGGCTTGAACGGGAGTTGCACTGAAGTACTCATGACCTTTGGCCATTTCATTGCCGTCCAAAAGGATTTCTTCTTTACCGCCGTCGCGACCTTTTTTGCGACAAAAAATGGGATACTCTCCACCTACCACGTATTTGGTGTAGTAGGTGTATCCATTGAAATAATAGGGGACACTTTCATCTTGCTCCTTGATACGTCCCTTCATTTCTTTGAAGAGTTTGTCTTGCAATGACTGTGTATGGGCAAGCATCCCGTTGGTGTACTTGTTCTCTTCTTCCAAATAACGGATCACTTCAGGATTATTACGGTCGTTGAGCCAATAATAGTTATCGGTGCGCTGTTGACCATGCGCTTCCAATACCTTTGGTATCTTGGCTGCTGTGGGTGGAACAAGATTCATGGTTTTATTTTTTTGCTGTGAGTAGCCGAGGTTGGATGCGAGCACCAAGGCGGTGATGGAAATAATAGTTGTATGCTTCATGGCTTAAACGGTTTCCAATGTGTCCGAAAGGAAATGGAAGCGGATGTCGGGGTTATTCTTGATCATTTGATCCAACATCCATTGTGAATCGGCAAAATAGACGGGATTACCGTCTTTGTCAAACGCAATCTGGTTTTGTTTGAACTTGGTGAACTCATCCAGTTTCTCCTTGGATTCACAAGTGATCCAACAGGCTTTGTGGATGTTCATGGGCACAAACTTACATGAGGCGCTATATTCATGTAACAAGCGGTGCTGGATCACCTCAAACTGCAGTTCGCCCACGGTTCCGATGATTTTTCGGGTGCCACCATTTTGAATGAATAGCTGTGCAACTCCTTCATCCGTGAGCTGCATAATGCCTTTCTCCAATTGCTTGGTTTTCATCGGATCGGTATTCACCAATTCCTTGAAAATTTCAGGGGAGAAGCGGGGGATTCCCTTGAAGTTCAGGTTTTCACCTTCGGTGAGCGTATCACCGATTTTGAAATTGCCCGTATCATACAATCCAATTACATCACCGGGATAAGCCTCATCAATGATATTTTTCGATTGGGCCATGAATTGTGCAGGAGAGTTGAATCGGATTTCCTTGTTAAGCCGAACATGATGAAAGAACTTGCCGCGTTCGAATTTGCCTGAACAAATGCGTAAGAAGGCGATGCGATCGCGATGCCGTGGATCGAGGTTGGCGTGGATTTTGAAAACAAAACCGGTGAAGTTTTTTTCAGTGGGATGGATGGTTCGCTCGGCCGTGTCGCGATCACCCGGAGGAGGTGCGATTTGCGTAAAAGTGTCCAACAGTTCTTTCACACCGAAATTGTTGATGGCGCTGCCAAAGAAAACTGGTGCTACTTCTCCTGATAGGTATTTGTTGCGATCAAAGGGATCATAAACACCTTCAATGAGGTTGATGTCTTCCCGCAGCTGTCCCACATACCTGCCAAGCTTTTCATCCAACACCGGATCATCCACGCCTGAAATATTCAGCAAATCGTCTTCAGTGGCCTTTTTGTTGGGCATGAATTGCAGCAAACTATGGTCATAAATGTTGTAAACGCCCTTAAAGGTGCTGCCCATACTGATGGGCCAGCTCAGCGGACGGACTTTGATATTCAGTTTCTCTTCGATCTCATCCAATAAGTCGAATGGGTTTTTTCCTTCACGGTCGAGCTTGTTGACGAAGATGATGACCGGGGTGTTGCGCATTCGGCAAACGCCCATCAGTTTTTCAGTTTGTTCCTCTACGCCCTTTACACAATCAATCACCAGCACTACGCTATCAACCGCGGTGAGTGTTCGGTACGTGTCTTCCGCAAAGTCTTTGTGGCCAGGTGTATCGAGCAGGTTGATTGACAAGCCCCGGTAATCGAAATTCATCACCGATGTAGCCACCGAGATACCACGTTGCTTTTCGATTTCCATGAAATCGGAAGTGGCAGTTTTGCTGATTTTGTTTGACTTCACAGCTCCCGCCACCTGAATGGCGCCTCCGAACAAGAGGAACTTCTCGGTAAGGGTGGTTTTACCCGCATCGGGGTGACTGATGATGGCGAAGGTGCGCCGTTTATTGATTTCTTCGTTGATTGACATGGTAGCAATGCTCATCGGTAATGGGTTGAATGTGATAGGCGAAAAGGCCTCATCATCCATCAAAATGGGTGTAAAGTTAGTGAATTGCCCTTCTAAGCGCAGTTACAAGCCGTATCGCTCTTTCAAAACCTTCAAATGATGCAGTTCGTGGCCAGCAATAACGGTTCCGATCATGTCAACGGAAAAAGTATGGCCATTGGCGACCCCTGTTCGGCTGAGCATCTGCGGAGAAAAGTTGTGGTAAAGCGACAAGGTGGATCTTCTGACCGCCAAATACTCTTCCAACAGGGAATCCTTGGTTCTGGAAGAAGCATCAGAGTTCAACGCATATGCGTTTTCATCGAAGCCGGGTAGGGGAGTGGCATCGTTTCGCGCCATGCGCAAGGCACGGTAGCTGAAAATCCGTTCACAATCGATGATGTGCAATAGTACTTCTGCGATGGTCCATTTGCCATCCGCGTAAGCGAAACCCAATTTTTCATCAGTTAAATGCACAATCAGACTGGCTGTATGCGACAAGTTGCGTTCAAGTAATTCTAGGAATGAACTTCCTTTGAACAATTCAACATATCCAGCATACCACTCTGGTACGATGTTCCCAAAGCGGTCAGTGATCACTTTCCGTAGGCCTTTGACCAGGCATTGTAACCTCCTTCGAGGTTATACACTTCCACGAATCCTTTTTTCTTCATCATGTCCATGGCATCCGAGCTTCTGCCTCCAGCTGCACAATAAACATAAACGGGTTTGGTTTTGTCGAGCTGATCAAGTTTGGTGGCAAAATTGTCATCGAAAAAATCAAGATTTACCGAACCTTTGATGGAGCCTTTGGCGATTTCCCCGGGCGTGCGTACATCCAATATGGTGCCTTTGCCGGAAGCAACCAGTTTAGAGAATTCCTTTACCGAAACATCCTTGGCGATTTTGTTTTGTGCAAAAGTCAACGGAGCGAAGATCAAGAGCATTATGAGTAGGAGGCCTGTTTTTTTCATGGTTTAGTTATTTAAGTGTTTTATCAAATGCGGATTTATGTAAAGTGATTTTATTGCGTCCTGTGGTAAGCAATCCTCGGTTTTCGAGTTGTTTCAACATGCGTGAGACCACTTCGCGCGAGGTGTTTAACTCCTCGGCAATTTGTTGGTGTGACAATTGCACGATAGTGCTTTTGAAGAGGTTTGATTTTTCAATCAAATATTGGTGCAAACGCTCATCCACCTTGAAAAATGCAACGCCATCGATTGCCTTCAGCAGTTCCTCAAAACGGTGTGCGTAGGATTGCATGATGAACTGCTTCCATGTGGGAAATTGGGTAAACCATTCGTCGGATTTCGACAATGGAACAGCAATGATGGTGGTGTCCTCTTCGGCGATTACCTTCACGTTGCTTTGCTGGTTAGCCATACAACAGGTAAGCGACATGGCACAGGTCTCCTTCGGAAAAACATAATACAACAAGATCTCACCGCCGTCACCACCTTGCCTGAATACCTTGATGGAGCCGCTGACCAAAAGCGGAATGAATCGTACATAACCGCCTGGCTCCAACATCACCGTTCCCGCTTCCAAATGCA
>JBMTLM010000192.1:0-4395 GCA_049431185.1 Bacteroidia bacterium
GAGGTTTTATTATCAATGATATTAAGCGCAACAATTCGGATGTTTATCATTTTACTATGTTGTGATATCATAATTTTAATCAATCTAATTTAATTATTTAGGTTGACCTTAATAACTAGTATTAAAATTCAACCATTATCCGTGAAATAATAGATAATAAATAACATAAAAACAGATAACCCAAGACATGTACAGATACCAAGACATCATCGTCATCGACTTCGAAGGATTCAAAGGCAAACCCCCCAGCATGGTTGGAATTTGGGAAAAATACCCTAATCGTAACCAGCCATATTATAGAGTAATAATACTTGACCAAGATCTTAAAGGTCTTGTTGACATTAAAGATTTAAGAGCGAGTTATGTTGATTTGAATGATTTTATGGAGAATATAATTGCACGTGCCCGAAGAGAAAACAAAATAATCATAGCCTATTCCAACCATGAACTCCTGAAGTTTGGCGAAAACGGCATCGATATCTCGGATTGTTATGTGAATGCAAGGGCAAAAACCTCACGATGGTTTACAATTATGAAAAAACCCAACAGACCAAAGCCTCTAGGCCTCAAGCCTGTTCTAAAATATCTTAAATACCCTGCCTTGGTTGAATACGGCACCCAAAGGGTTACCGAGAAAATCAAAAGGATTAAGAACCAGCTTATCCTTCATAAACAGGACCCCACCAAACTCACCCCATTGGCTCAGGAGAATTGGAGGGATTTGGTCGCCTACAACGAACAAGATGTACGTGGCGTTGTGTACGTATTAGAACAAATAGGCCTCCTCAAACCTTAGCGAAGCCTGCTAAAGACTTGACCGCGCCAGAATGGCCGTCAACGTTGACATTGGGTAGTTTGGGGGCTTCTTGGCACAACCTTTGATTCAAGGTTTATGATGACGGGAAAGTCCCTGATCCTAAACCCAAAACCCAAAATTATGTGCTACATTAACTTGGTCCATGCCTGTTGCCTTGGACACGTTGGGCATCGTCACGAAGCCATCTTTCGCCAATGGCTTGAAGAAAATGTAAATTGCTATTCGGATTACCTTCCCGACCAATCGGAGTCTGAGGATAAGGACTCCCGGATCACGGTCTTTGAATCCTGGACCCTGGATGATTGGATTCGGGAAATTTCAAATGAAAATCCCTTGTTACCAGCACAATTCATTGATGACCTCAACGAATTACTTCGGGAAGAAATAAGGGAAAAGGGGGATTGCTTGATGGGGGTATCCTATGATTGCAGTGGACCCGGTGCATCCGGATTCGATTATGTGTTTGAATATGCCGGAATCACAGTTCGTCGCGGCAGCGATGAATACGAAGAATGCGAGTATGGCGGAGCCGAAGGATGGGAAAACACCCTGCAATTGGATCTTTACCTGGATCAGGGCGATACCCATTCGGTTTACATTGACCCAATCCACGCCAAGGGGCCTTACGATCGGCTCATCCGGCCTCATCTCAAGGCCCATGAGGATAAACTCTATGATCATGTCGATTTCCTTACCAGTCTAAACCCGGCCCGGAATTACCTCAACACCGAGTCCCTCAACGAAGCCAAGGACTATATATACTGGGAATTCAAACGGAACGGACTTATTGTTTCCGAACAAAAGTGGATGGCCGACGGCAGGGAATACACCAATGTCATAGGCCTTTACCCGGGACAAAAAGATTCGTACGATTCCAAAGGCAAACCCTTGCCCAAATCCACCCTGGTGGTGGGTGCGCATTACGATGTAGCAGGTGATCAGCCCGGTGCCGATGACAACGCCAGTGCCGTAGCCGGCCTCTTGGAAACCGCACGGCTTTTGCATTACCATAAGCCCGACCTGCCATACCACGTGGAGCTTGTCGCCTATTGCCTTGAAGAACCCCCCTTTTTCGGAACCCAAGAAATGGGAAGCTATGTCCATGCTCATTCTTTGCACCAGGAAAAACGTCCGGTCAAAGGCATGATATGTTACGAGATGATTGGCTATTTCTCGGACGAACCCGGCTCTCAGGCTCTGCCCGATCCCCAACTCAGGGACATCATTCCGGATACCGGCCATTTTATTGCGGTCATTGGTCATCCCAAATACGCGGATTTCAACCAATCTGTTTACGATCGTATGCTTCAAAGCGACACCGTTGACGTGCGGGCCCTGGGCCTCGCCGGTCAACCGAATCCTGAAATCCTGGCATCCATGCGTAGCCTCTCAGACCACTACAATTACTGGCGTTTTGGCATACCCGCACTGATGATCAACGACACCTCAATGCTGCGCAATCCCCACTACCACCGAGTTACCGACACCATCGATACCCTGGACTTCTCCAAAATGGCCGGGGTTGTGGATGCAACCTTTAACGCCATCATCAACCTCTAAACTAAATTTTAACCATGACAACAAACCCCCAAATTACCCCTAATCAGCCCTTGCTTTTTAACCTGATGATCCTGGATCAAAGCGGTTCCATGTCCAGCATGACCGACCCTGTTCGCCATGTCTTCCACGGACACCTACGGAGTCTGGTGGATGAACAAAATCGTCTACAGGATTTGCAACAATTCATGCAACTATGGACTTTTGGCGGTTCCACCATTCATGAAGCCATCCCGCTAATGCCGGTGAAGGCCTGGGATCAATCCTATCCCAGCTACCATCCGGACGGGTCCACCCCTTTGTTTGATGCCTTGGGCACAGCCCTGAATGCCTTGGAGGGCCATATCAGCCGTCAGGACCTAGCTTCGGACCAGTACAAGGTCCAGGTATTTATCATTACCGACGGGGAGGAAAACAGCAGCAAGGAATACGATGGTCCCGCCATTGCCCGCAAAATCCGTGAACTCACCGCCGCCGGATGGACCTTTGATTACTTCGGAACCGATCACGATATCGACAAAATAGCCGATGAACTCAGCATCAAAAACCGAAAAACCTTTGATAAGAATGCTGAAGGACTTTTTTCGGTGACCAATGAATACCGTAAAGAGAAGGTAATCGAAAAAGAAAAATTCATGAGCAGTTTCAAGAAATAAATCTTGAATATTGAGGGATCCCCAACGGAGGTGCAGGAGATCGGTTTACTCAACCAGGGTAATCAGGTCTCTTGCGCCTTCAAGGGTATACCGTTGATTCGGCTTTTTGGAAATGATAAAGGGTTCGACCACCGTTGGAGAAGCAACCTCGATTAGTTTGCGTTTGATACGGGATAAGCACTGATTCAATGCCCCGTTATCAGCCACAAGGTCCATCATCTGCCGTATCCTATCGCCGGCTGCCGCTCGATCTTCGCTACCCAACATAGGCAAATACAAATTCCAAAGATCATCGATATAATCCCCTCGTTCGGTCATTTTGAAACCTTCCGGATGCAACAGAAAGAGCCTATACACGGCAAACTCCAACTTTTGGAGCCTGATCACCAAAGGATCGCCCCTCAAACCAACCTTCAAATTCAGGCATTGCTCCGAGACTCGCACTTCCATCGACAAAGGTTGGTCCTTGCTCCGCCCGGCCATCACCAGAGGCTCTAGACTCGCTAATAACTCCAAACGCTGAGGGGTACTGTATTTCAAAATTTGTTCCAGCATTTTCCGTAACAACAAAAGGGAAGGGTCACCGTTTTCGGCCTTAAGGATATCCAAAACAACCTCGTCCTCGTTTACGCGTGATGGTTCTTGAATAAGGCGAGCCTCGTTTACGCTAATTGTTGATTTCAGTATAAGTGAGCCCTCATATTCGTTGACAGGATTCATTTTATCGAAACGTAACACGGAATCGCCCATACTCAATTCGGATACCAGATCTCCGTGTTGACCCAGCCACGTATGCTGCATGGGATTACCTTTGTTCACCAGCAACAAATGCCAACCCGCCCTGTTCCCGGAATCACCTTCCACCATCAAATGATGATGTAGATGGAAAAATAAGGGGGCCATGTCCATCTTTCGGACCAGATTCATATAAGCCCCTTCAACACCCTTTTCGCGGAGGGATCGCAATCCTGGAAAATGATAATGCCAATAATCATCCGATTCCTCGGTCGCCATGGAGCGTGTGGCATCAAAATCCAACGGAAAAACCAGTCGATACCCCGTGCCTTGAACCAAATTGCGTATCTGGGTTAAATCATCGCCAAAAAACTCATAAAACATCTCCCCACGCCGCGGTTCCTTATCCTCAAAATTATAAAAGGCTATCGCCGAACCCGTCTCAAACAAGTCCTCCACCTTGGAATCCGCATCGGACCATTCCCCCTTCCCTTTGGGGTGCCTATTAGCCCGAAAACCCTGAAAGAAAGAAGCCATACTCAAAAATAGGGGTTGGTAAAATAGTAGAACCCAATTAATCCCAAGAAAACTAGGATCGTTGAATCACACCAACCATAGGCCCCAAGTTAT
>JBMTLM010000193.1:0-4383 GCA_049431185.1 Bacteroidia bacterium
GGCAGCTCCGTGTTGTTGCTATCGTTATCATTCACTTCGCTGCCGTTTTACTGGCATCGTTGGCTGGGAGAAGTGGAGGTCGCACAAAACCGTCTTCCCCGTACTCCTGAAAAAATCATCATGTTGGGCGGTGGAGGTATGCCCTCGGAGTCTAACCTGATGCGCCTGTATTATGTTTCCATATTGGCAGAAGCCTATCCAAAATCGATGGTGGTGATAGCACATCCGCACGACAGTGCCGTAACGGCTTCCATGCGCAACCACTTGACGAAGCTCGGTGTTGATTCCATGCGTATTTCCTTCTCACATGGTGGCACCAATACCCGTTCACAGGTATTGGCCTTAAAATCGTTTCGGACGATTCTCGCTGAAACGGCGTTTTTGCTGGTGACATCACCTGAGCACATGCGTCGAAGCTACAGGGCGTTTCAACGGGAGGGTTTTCAACATGTATATCCTGTTGCGGCCTTCGAGAACGCAATGTTCTTGGATTTGGATTATGACTATTTGAAAATGGGTGGTAAACCTTATTTGATCGACGTATCCTCGAACGACCGGTTGCGCTATGACTTTTGGAATTACTTGAAATTGGAAATCATTTGCATCAGAGAATCGATTGCCATGGCTTACTATTGGCTGAACGATTGGATTTAAGTTTGCATCAGCCCCAAAAAACGAAGACCGCCCCAAAGGAGCGGTCTTAAATGCAAACAAGGCTATAACGGTGTTTTTAGTTGGCGCCGGGCTTTTTGCTACCAACCTTTGGAGCGGGTGCTGGAGCAGGTGCAGTCTCTGTCTTGGGCGCCTGTGCCTTAGGCTTGTTGGTTTTGGGCTTTGCAGCTTCGGTGGCGGCCGTAGCGGCAGCAAGGGAATCTTCAACGGCTTTACGAGCAGCGGCCGCGATGGAGTCCAGTTGACGCTGTTCGGCTTCTTTGGCAGCCATTTCAGCCTCTAACTTAAGTTTTGCCTCCATTTCCAAGGAGTCTTTCATTCGTTGTTCTGCAGCCATTTTTTCTTCGGCTGAAGGACCACAGGCGGTTACTGACAATACAAACGAGCCTATTACGGCGGCAAGGGCAAGGTTCTTTTTCATTTTTTTAAAGGTTTATTTGGATGCCAATTTATTAAAAAAAATTTCCAGAGAGGGCCACAAAAATTTATTGAATGCCTAAATTTGGCTTACTAATTTTTAAAAAACGATTCTACCACCTAAAACCAATAAAATGAAACAAAACCATTTCCGACTAAACCTTCTTGTTGCTGCCGCCTTTACCATGATGATGGCTTCGTGCGCTAAAGACGACACCACCGCTCCCATCATCACTTTGAATGGTGACGCTGAAATTTCCCTTGATTTGCAACAGCCCTACGTTGAACTTGGGGCCACTGCCGTTGACGATGAAGACGGGGAGGTTTCTGTAGAGATCTCAGGATCAGTAAACGTCAATCAAAAAGGAGAATACATCATCACCTACACGGCCACCGATGAAGCAGGAAACATCGCCTCCGAAGAGCGCATTGTCAACGTGGTTAACTCCGCTGATTTGCTTGCAGGTGCCTACAACAATGCCGCCGATAACTGCACCGCTTCGGGTCAAGGCACATTCAACGCAACCATTTCCACCTCCAATACTCAAAACGGCAAGTTTTCCATTGCCAATTTCGGCGCCTTTGGCACTGCCATCATTGTTGAGCTGACCTACAATAAACAAAACCAGACCATCACTGCAGTGGGAGGACAATCCTTAGGCGGTGGCGCTGTTTTAACCTCTGTAACCAATGGACAGTTATTGAGCCAATCTCCTGTTTCCTTCTCCATCGGTTATACTTGGATTGATTCCGGTGGCGCAACCGATTTCTGTACCTCCACTTACACCAAGTAAATATTGTTGCAGTCTTAAGTTAAAAGGTCGGCTTTGCCGGCCTTTTTTTATTGATATACCGAAAGTTGTATTTTGAATGGTACTGCTTAAATTTGGTCAAACGAATTCATAACACCCTCAAAAATCATGAAAAAATCGATTAAACTCCTGATGATCATCTGCTTGGCGTTGCTTACATCACTCGCCAAGGCGCAGGACTGGGTCAGCAAAATGCAAGACCCAAACACGAATTTCAAGGAAGTACAGCAAGCTTTTGAGCAATACAAGTCAGACTACATTGCACAATACCGCCTTCAAAATGGATCAGATCCCATCAAAGTGCCTGGGGAAAAACAATTCCGCCGCTGGGAATGGTTCATGGCGCCACGTGTAGGTTTGGATGGTGCGCGGTTCAATCCTGCTGCCGCTTTTAGGGCAGGACAAGAGTATCGCCAACAATATTCGACTGCCAATGCAGGTAACTGGACGTTCATCGGACCCTCTGTTGTTCCCTCAGGTGGCGGTGGCGCTGGTCGCATCAATGCCGTGCGCGTGCATCCGGTGGATCCAAACATTTTGTTTGCTTGTTCACCATCAGGCGGGCTTTGGAAATCGGAAGATGGGGGCTCCACGTGGGCTTCCAATACCGATCAGTTGGCACAAGTGATTGGTTGCACTGATATCGCCATTGACCCTACCAACCCCAACATCATGTATCTGGCAACGGGTGATGGTGACGCCGGAGACACCTACTCGGTCGGCATATTGAAGTCTACCGATGGTGGCACCACTTGGAACACTACAGGCCTCTCCTATTCCAATGCCAGCTATCGCCAGATAAGCAAGCTACTGATTGATCCCACCAATACCAATACCATCATTGCCGCTTCGTCTAACGGTATTTGGCGTAGCACCGATGCCGGTGTAACGTTCACCAACGTTCAATCAGGTGGGTTCAAGGATATGGAGTTCAAGCCAGGAGATTTCAACACCATCTATGCGGCCGGCACCGAGTTTTATAAATCAACCAACAACGGTGTCTCCTGGACCAAGATTACATCCATACTGCCTGCTGCCACCAATGTGAGTCGTATCGCCATCGGTGTAACACCTGCCAATCCCGCATATGTATATCTTATCATCGGTTTACCCGCACCCAATTATGGTACGGAAGGTTTTTACAAATCCACTAATAGCGGAACCACTTTTACCAAGCCCAGCACACCCGCCTTGGGAACACAACAATGGTATGACTTATGTATCGCCGCTTCCCCAACCAATGCGGAGGAAGTGGTAATCGGTGGACAAACCGATTTCAAAAGGTCACTCAACGGAGGCACCTCGTGGGGCCAAAATGGTGGCAACACCCACGTTGATTATCATGATGTTCTTTATACAAATGGCACCAGTTATTACATGGGCAATGATGGTGGTGTTTATCAGACCACCAATAGCGGTGGCTCTTGGACCAACTTGAGCAATGGTTTGGAAATTTCCCAAATGTATGGTTTCGGGCAATCAGCCACCACTCCTTACCTCATGTTACAAGGATGGCAGGACAATGGCACCAACCGCTTCAATGGATTATCGTGGGCACATGTGTTGGGAGGAGATGGCATGCTGTGTTTTATCGACCGAACGAATGACCAAAACATGTTTGCCGAATACCAGAACGGTGGATTGAATCGCTCCAACAATGGAGGTGCCACTTGGACAGGCATCACCAACGGCATCAACGAAACCGGACCATGGGTGACTCCTTGGATGCAGGATCCCGTAAATGCCACCACACTCTATGCCGGGTTTGTGAATGTTTGGAAAAGTACCAACCTCGGTACCAGTTGGACCAAAATCAGTGCTTTCTCCAACACCTCCACTGTGATTACCATGGCTGTCTCCCCAGCCAACAACCAAGTGATATGGGTTTCAAAAGCCAACGGCCTATATCGAACCACCAATGGTGGAACCTCATGGACCTTGATGACGGGCCTTCCTGCAGGAACCATCACTGGAATCACCTGCAGCGAAACCGATGCCAATAAAGCCTGGATCACCTATAGCGGCTTCAACAACACCAACAAGGTTTTTAAAACCAACAACCAAGGTGCTACCTGGACCAATTATTCGGCGGGCATTCCTAACATTCCCGTGAATTGTATCACCTATTTGAATAACTCCGCAGATGGCATTTATGTTGGCACCGATTTAGGTGTTTTCTATCGAGACTCCACTCTCAACGTTTGGGAGCCTTTCTTCAATGGACTACCCAACGTGGTTGTTACGCAATTGGCCGTTTTCTACCCCACTGGAAAACTCAGGGCTTCCACTTATGGAAGAGGGATGTGGGAATCGGATCTGTATGTGCCCGGCACCTATGCTCCCACCGCAGCCTTTATATCAGACAAGATCATTGACTGTCCAGGAACGGCCATTCAGTTCACCGACTACTCTGCAGGATCCCCCACCTCATGGAATTGGTCATACCCGGGAGGAAATCCATCCTCCTCCCCCCAACAAAACC
>JBMTLM010000194.1:0-4379 GCA_049431185.1 Bacteroidia bacterium
TCCATCGATGATGCACGCACCACCGCCTCCGTGGCGCCGTTCCTCAACGCCAAGGGTTGGGAGTACGAGTCGTACTTGGATGTGAACAGCGACTTCCGCCGGGCCATGAATGTGAACATGGTGCCACACACATTCCTGCTCAACAGCAAACGTGAAGTCATCGATCAACATACGTCATTCGCTCCCGGCGACGAAGACCGGCTGTTTGAAAAAGTGAAAGCCGCCGCAAGCAAATAATCGTATCGCCCTACTCATTCCCATGGTGAAAAAACTACTCTCCTGCGCAATGGTGCTCGGAGCGCTGTGTGCATCCGAAAACCTCGTCGCGCAATCAAACCTTCCCTTCGAGGTGCATGGCAACTTTCAGTTGGATGCGCAGTATTACCTGAAAGACTCCCTGATCGGCGCGCCCGATGTTCCTGAGCAAATACTTTCAAACGGGTTTGGAAATTTGATCGTAAGTAGGGACCGGTTTTCGGCTGGAATCCGTTACGAATCGTACCTCAATCCCATGTTGGGTTTTGACCCTCGATATAAAGGCAGTGGCATCACACACCGCTTCGCAACCTACCAGGTGGAAGACCTTGAAATCACCTTGGGTAACTTTTATGAGCAGTTCGGCAGCGGACTCCTGTTGCGCAGTTACGAAGAACGGTCGCTTGGAATAGACAACGCCTTTGACGGCTTAAGGGTTCGTTACACGCCGGCCGAGGGAATTCAATTAAAAGCCCTCATTGGAGAACAACGATTCTTTTTTGAAAAAGGCCCTGGAATTGTCAGGGGGTTTGATGCAGAGGTTTCGTTATCGGAAGCCATTGCGTCCATGGCTAATTATAAAACGAAGATAATAATCGGAACCTCCGCCGTTAGCAAGTATCAAAAAGCCGATGATCCCTTGTACAAAATTCCAGAGAGCGTGTTGGCCTTGGCAGGAAGAACCACCATCAACCGTGGCGGTTTCAGATTCTACGGCGAATACGCCTTTAAATCCATGGATCCTTCATTTGACAATTCCTCGAGTGATTATCCTTCCGGGATTTATAAAAACGGGCAGGCGATCTATTCAAACCTCGCCTATACGAAAAAGGGGCTCGGCGCTTCCGTTTCATTGAAACACATTGACAACATGAGCTTCCGTTCCGACAGAAACGCCTCCCTGACCATTCTGAACATCAACTACCTTCCATCCATCTCCAAGCAACAGACCTACAGGCTAGCCACCCTTTACCCTTATGCCGCACAATCGCGTGGAGAGGCTGGCATCAGCGCAGAGGTTTTCTACAATTTTAAAAAGGACTCTCCGCTGGGTGGCAAAACCGGCACTTATGTTGCGTTCAACTATTCAAAAGCAACGGGCCTTGATACTACCGTTCTCAAAGGTGATGGCATCGGATACCGTACCGATATCGGACAAACCTGGAGTGATTTGATCGGAGGCGGTTCCAAAAGAAGGTATTTTGAAGAATTATCGATAGAGCTCCAGAAAAAGATTTCAAGCGACCTGAAGATCACCGTAACCGGTATCTATACCGTATTGGATCAAAACGTGATGAAGACCGGCAAAGAAATCGTTTCAGCATATACCAACGTTTTTGAGGCGCAATACAAGATCAGTAAAAAGCACAGCATCCGTACGGAGTTACAGCACGTGTATTCTGAGCAAGACCGCGGCAATTGGGCCTTGGCCATGATTGAATACTCCATTTCACCCAATTGGTTTTTCTCGTTTTTCGATGAATACAACTATGGAAACGATGACGCTTCCAAGCGCTTTCACTACCCGAACATATCCTTCGCCTTCACAAAAGGAAGCAACAGGATATCGATGGGGTATGGTAAACAGCGCGAAGGACTGTTGTGTGTGGGCGGGGTTTGCAGGAACGTACCTGCCTCCAACGGCGTTTCATTCAGTGTAACTTCTAGCTTCTAACCATTCAAACCAAACAAATGAAAAATTCCCTGTTTTTATTCGTTACGATTGGTTTATCAATCATTTTTAATTCATGTGAGAAAGTTGATGCTCCATATGAAAAGGACCCTCAAGCCTGTCGGGGAACCCGGAAGGTGCTTGTAGAAGACTTTACCGGGCACAAATGCGGAAATTGCCCAAGAGCCACCAAAAACATCTACAACATCAAAAAAACGCTATGCGATGAACGAATCATCGTCATGTCAATACACGCTGGCTTTTTTGCCAGCACAAACTTACCTCCCTATACATACGATTTTAAATGCGATGTAGGAGACACCATTGATCAGGATTTTGGAGTCTCTGCCGTTGGAAACCCCAATGGTATGGTAAACAGGAAAAAGGTTAACGGGTCCTATATCATCTCTTCCACCCAATGGGGAAGCGAGGTTGCAAAAATCATCGCCGACACATCCACCTATCCCATATCTTTCGACATCCAGACAATATTGAACGGGGCCTCCGGGGAGTTGGCTACCGACGTACGTATTAACCTTGATACGAACCTGGTAGAGCCACATCGTTTATGCGTTTATCTCGTTGAAGACAGTATCATCAATTATCAAAAAGATTACGACACCACACCGGAAGATGTCCCTGATTATGTCCACAGAGATGTCTTGAGAGGTTCGATGAATGGCGCCTATGGGACCAGGATCTCCAACTCGGCAGTGGGTGGAACGGTGTTCTATGGGTTTGAAAAAACGCTTGACCCCTCTTGGAATTTTTCTGAAATGTCGGTTATTGTTTTCTTGTTCAATGAAACCACCAAGGAGATTCTTCAGGTTGAACAAAAACCACTTGAATGATTTTTTTGTTTAGACTGCGTATGTATCGCTTTATTACCCCGTTGTTTTTTTGCCTAATAGCCCTGTGTGGCGGTGCACATGCACAATCGTTTCATGCGGCCATCAAGGCAGGCATTTCCTCCACGCAGGTATCGGGTGACAACCTAGGCGGTTTCGACCAGTTGGGGGGCGCCGTAGGGGGTGTGGTGGGTTTACCTCTATCAGATAAGATCGATTTGAACCTGGAGATCCTCTTCGTGCAAAAAGGCAGCCGCAAATTGGCCGACCCCGATAATGAAGACTATAAAGAGTATCTGCTCCGCTTGAATTACTTCGAGTTTCCCCTCTTCCTGCAATACAAACATTCTTCTAAAATCGCTTTGGAGGCAGGACCCATTCTAGGCGTACTGGTTTCCTCCAAGGAAGAGGATGAGTTGGGCCCTTACAATTGGACGCCACCTCGACCTTTTGATCAAACAGAGATTGGCGCCGGCGGAGGGCTCTCCTACAACTTCTCGGGAAACTGGTCGGTGGTGAGTCGTTTCGAAACCTCTATCCTGCCCATCCGTCCGCATCAATCCGGACAAACCTACCAGTGGAACCGCGGTCAATACAACACCGTGCTGCTGTTCATGCTGCAATACCGATTCAATAAGTCCAACGCCTCGTAATGGAAAAGCATAAGATTGTGGTAGGAGTGGGAGGTGCCAGTGGTGCCCTTTATGCCAAGGTGCTTTTCGACAAGCTACATGCGTTGTCGGACCAAATTGAAGCTGTTGGTGTGGTGATGTCTGAAAACGCCAAAGACGTGTGGAAATACGAGCTCGGCAACGAGGATTATGCCCACTACCCATTTCGTTTTTACGACAAATCCGACTTCATGGCGCCTTTCGCCAGCGGCAGCGCCCGTTACGGCACCATGATTGTTTGTCCGTGCTCCATGGGCACGCTGGCGCGGATAGCGACTGGCATCTCCAACGACCTCATGACGCGCGCGGCGGATGTGGTTTTGAAGGAGCGCCGCAAACTCATCTTGGTCACGCGCGACACCCCCATAAACCTCATCCACATCAACAACATGAAGGCCGTGACCGAAGCCGGAGGCATTGTTTGTCCGGCCTCCCCCTCGTTCTATAGCCGTCCTCAAACCCTTGAACAAGTGGCGGCTACGGTCATCGACCGGGTGATTGATTTGGCCGGTTTGCGCCAAGACTCCTACCGCTGGGGTATCTGAAAAATGTAAGTTGGATGTAAGTTCGGGCGGGGTTTTGACTCATCGCCACTTTCAAACGCGGGTACATTTGTATCGTAAATGTGGCCCCCATGCTGGAGTACTCCAAAGAAATATTGACCAAAGTGAGCTTCGACCCGGTGCTCTTCAAGAAAGAGCTCCAAAAGTCGATGATGTGGCTCAAGGGCGAACAGCGCAGCCTGCTTTTGAAATGGTGCGCCGAAACCTTCGGTACCACTTATGGCGAAGCCATCACCGCTACGATGAAAGAGATGGCGGAGTAGGGGTTGGTTATTGGGGAAAAGGGGAGGATGTGATAAAGGGAACACGGATGAGACGGATTTAACCGATTAAAACGGATTTGTTTTTAGTCTACACTTAAATCCGCGTA
>JBMTLM010000195.1:0-4371 GCA_049431185.1 Bacteroidia bacterium
TTCACTCCGCCCAGGTACCATGTGAGTATTGGGTTTTTAGTGGCGAAATTCATCGTTGTTTCCATCTGGTGAATGGCCCACGCATTATCGATGTTCCCCTGTTCATCGGGCAAGGGGTGCATTGTTTCTTCCACGGAATGTGCGATTTGAAACACCAGCGACAAAATCAATCCCGCTGTAAAGTGCATCAGCAGGAAACCAACCACCAGTTGCCAAACAGGCATGTTGAAGTAGATGGGCAATCCGATGAAGACAGAAAAGTAAAGGATTTTATCACCAATGATTTTCAAAAGAATCAAATTGCTTTTTTGAGAACCATATCCTTGGTTCATGCCGCTCGCACGATATTTTTTGAATTGCACAAAATCCTTGGCAATCGCCCAATAAAGCGTCATGATGCCATAGAAGGCGCAAGCGTAGAGGTATTGAAAACGCAGACCTTTTTTAACCGGAGTATGTGGACTCAAGCGCAACACGCCTTTATCGGCAATATCCTCATCCAGGTGCGTGATGTTGGTGTAAGTATGGTGTAGGATGTTGTGTTGAATTTTCCAGTTACATACCGAACCACCCAATGAATTCAAGATATGCCCTAACGCTTGGTTGACGTTCTTGTTTGATGAATAAGCTCCATGAATGGCATCGTGCATGACACACATACCGAGGCCTGCCATGCCAATGCCCATGAGGGTCCATAGTGATAATGCAATAGGCCAAGAGGGATTCAAATAAAGTAACGCCACAAAAGGGGCCCAATAAACCACCAGTAACACCACCGTTTTAAGAACCATGGCGGTGTTGGCATGCTTTGAATGACCTGATTCAGCAAAATATTGGTCGATCCGGCTTTTGAGTGTTTGAGAGAAGGCGGTTTTCCCCGATTGGTTGAATTTTACCTGTGTTTTGGGGTTGATAATCATATGAATGGCAACGTTTGGATAAAGATAGGTATTATCCAAATCAACTCCTTTCTCTCCCCTAAAATAATGCCTAAATCCAACTTAAACGTTTATTTTTTAAGCAAATAATCAAATTGCATGTATGTTTGCGGCGGTGCTTTTCATGATCAGTGTTTTTCAATCGCCCGCAGCCATTGAGTGTCTTTTTGAAGCAAGACTCGGGCCCAATAAGGAAGGAGGTAATTCATCACTTAAACGTTTTTCAGGTACTTTTCATTTATTCATTTTTTTAAAAAAATCAACATGAAACTTTTCTTTCAAACAATTTTTTCGAGTGCTTTTTTAATTGGATCCTCACCTATGGCTTTTGCCCTTTCAGACGGTAATCAAACGCATATGGTTACTGAAATGAGGCCTAAGGTCACCATTTGTTTCACGATTGCGCGCAAGCGCGACTGTGAAGGATTTGGCATCTGTAACTTCAACGCTTCCCTAACGGATGCCAAAATGAACAATGCCATTTCCACCGTCTACAAGGATGACCATACGAATGCCTTGGTTTTCGAAATCGATCGCTCCAAAGGGATTTCAGCCTACGCGTATGATCGATTCTTCAAGTCAGGTACTTTCACGATGGAGGATGATGCTCCCATACCTTATGACTTGGCTCGTGATCTGGGTATTTCTACGAATGCCAGCCTGGTACACGGGCGTTATGCCATCGTGGAGTCAAGTGGCATCCTTAAGATGATCATTCCATTTCGATGAACAGGTTTCTCAGAGGGTCGGCTTGCCGGCCCTTCATTTCATCTTATATGTTTATTATGATGATGATTTCAATGACAGTCATTATGGTTTCTTGTGCTCCGGTAATGAAAATGGTTTATGGGCTCCAGACTCCTTCGCCGGTGAATCATGAGCAAGTGATTGATTTTCGGAATAATGTTTTTGGTGATACGATGGAAACGGCTTATCTGCAACCTCAGGCTTCGCAGGATCTCACCGAGTGGTCGGTGCCGGAGGCATTCCTATTTGATTCGAGCGGGAGACCTATCGACTTTCGCAATCCTGAAAAACCGCGATGCAACGGACCACTCAGCAGTTTTTTAGAAAACCTTCGTCCCATGCAGCAGCATCCACCGGCACAGTTGGAGCACATGCAGTTGTTGATACAATCGTTCGCTAAAATACCATGTACGCACGAATCCATGCAATTGCCACCCGCCGATTATCATCTGATGATCACTTTTTCCACCTGGGCGGGCAAGCAAATATTCAAGCAAATCGTACGATCATGGATCCAGGCAGCACGCTCCAATCATCATGTGCAAATTCATGTGACATTGTTGAACGTTGACGAGATTCATTGCAGTGGCGGCCTCAACGGCATTCGTTAATTTCCTTTGGCATTCTTATTAACGGTTTTATGTTGGGTAATGTGCCCGTTGCCACAGGTTGAGGCATCGGATAAGGATTCCATACTGCAGCCGTCTCGATACACGGAATGTTGGGTGTTGGGTGATGGGTTGTTTACCCGACCTCAACGGCAAAAGATGGAGTTTGGCTTCATTGGAAGATATGGAGCTAGGTCATCAAGGCTCACGTATGAAATGGAGTTGCATTACACGGCCGGTTTCCTTCAAATGGATCAAAAAATGAGTAAATCCAACGACCAATTCAAATTCCAATGGAGCGGACGAGCCAGTAACAAACGATTAGCCGTTCATATGAGTAGCGGACTCACCGGGCCTCTTATTCCGATTGTGAATGCCAATGCCACGGAAAAGAACCGATTCATGGAACCGGCACGATTGGATTTCGGCTCAGGTCTGCGAATGGCATGGTCCCAAGTAATCACCTTAGAGGCTTTATGGCCTTCAATTTTGATTCACCGCAAACGTAACGAACCTTTTTTGCATGACCCGCTCTCGGAGACCTTTCTATTGAAAGGGCATCACTCTGCCCTTTATTGGAGCCAAGGTGCCATCTTCAAATTCGACTGTTTTCAGCAGATAGGAAAACGCATGGGATTGGAAAGCCATTTCCGTCTGGTTTTATTGAATCGATTTGAACGTGTTGGCGATTGGTCGATGGAGTTGAAATGCAAATGGCGCATCAGCAAACAAACGCAATGCATGTTCGTTGCGAGTGTCAGACGGGATGGCCCATATCCGGCATCGGTGCGTCAGGATTATTCCATTCGGACCGCTATTACTTGGAACAAGCAATGAGCATTAGAACTGCAGATCCAATCCCACGAATAGCATTCGTGGTAATCCTACACGGATGCCTTGAGGTCTTCTGGAAGTGATATAACGTTCATCCGTCAGGTTTTTCATACAGGCCCTCACAGACAAACGCTGTTTCTCCATTCTGTATTTGATTCCTGCATCAAAGGTTTGAAAGGCTTGCAGCTTTCCGATGCGTCCATCTGCAGTAGGATCAACTGTATTGAGTTGGTCGGCAAATTGGGAACCTGTATGATGGAACTGGGCGGAAATTTGTAGATGAAAGGGTGTGTTGAAATACAGACCGCCAGAGGCATGCCATCGGGGCGCATAGGGAGTAGCATTTCCATTGATGTTGACGCGTTCATCATCCACTGATATGAAGCGATCCGTATTGAAAGTGGATACATTGTGAGAGGCACTCATCTGGATCTCCAAATGATAATGTGTAGACTTCCAATCTTGCGAGCGGAAGGTGACAGCCATTTCCACACCCTTGTGTAATGTGCTGCCTCCGTTCACCAATCCGGTACCAATCCCTCCTGATGATTCCGATACCGGTATGATCTGGTTCTCGAAATCCATAGTATATCCGGTTAACTCCACATCGAGGCAGGGAAACGGCGAGGTACGGATGCCGATCTCGTAGTTCCAGGACCATTCTGCATCCAATGCATAGGCAGTACCGGTGGAGGAAATGGCATCCTTGATGCGTGGCGGAGCGAAGCCTCGATGAACCCCCGCAAACAAATGGGTTTCTTTCGCCAACTGCAGGTTCACACCGATTCCAGGAATCCACGCGATGATGGAGTTTTCTGCGATAACCATGGTGTCACGGATCTGGTTCACACCATTTACCACGAACTTATTTCTACGGATGTCACGTTCATAATCGAAGCGTTCGAACCGAATACCACCGGTGATTGATATCTGATGGCCGATGGTGAGTCGATCTTGTATGAACGCACTGTAACCGTTACCCATTCGAATTTCATCCTCTACCAGTGCGCCCGAGGAGGCGTCCGGTTGGGTGCCGTTGATTCGTTGTTCGAATGCTTGTTCTCGTAGGTAACGGATTCCAATGGTGGAATGATGTTGCACCTTGCCGGTTTTGATGGCAATTTGTAAGCGCGGTTCCGAACCGACCACGAAAAACGACCGGTTACGGTTTCCAGTGGAGTTGCGCATGTAAAGGGCGCCTCCGGCGATGGTTTCATCACCCCAAGTGATACCCGAATAATCAG
>JBMTLM010000196.1:0-4364 GCA_049431185.1 Bacteroidia bacterium
AACGTGAACGGAAGTATTTGCTCGGGATCCAACGGCTCCATTAGCTTAACCGCATCAGGCGGAACAGCCCCCTATCAATTCAGCAACAACAATGGTACAAGTTTTCAGGTTTCGAATACCTTTTCCGGACTGATGGCTGGCATTTACGATTTAACCGTTATCGATTCCAACGGATGCACCATCAGTTCATCAGCGCTGGTAACAGATGCAGCCGGTCCGCAGATCACCAATGTTGCTGGTGACCAAATTTCCTGCAATGGATTTGCGGATGGAATCATTGCCATTACAACTCAGGGCGGAACCAGCCCACTTTCCTTTCAAATTAACAACGGGATTAACCAATCAAATAACATCTTTAATAACCTTACCGCTGGAAATTATAGCATTTCAGTAACCGATGCCAATGGGTGTACCGCCGTCTCTTCATCGGTTTTGATACAGCCGCAACCCATCACCATCAATGCGATTGGATCCTCTCAGTTATGCATCGGTGAAAATGCAACGGTTTCGGCAACCGCCAACGGCGGAAATGGCGGTTACATATTCACATGGAGTAACGGAGTAACTGGTTCATCACAAACGGTTGCTCCAAACGTCAGCACCGTTTATTCGGTGAGCGTCACAGATTCTCTGGGCTGCCCTTCTGCTGCAACCACTGTGTCCATCGGAGTAAATCCGCCTTTGCAATTGGTCATTACTCCGAACGACACCATTTGTGAAGGTCAATCATCATCGATTACCGCATTGGCTACCGGAGGCGATGGTGGCCCATACACCTACCATTGGATGGGTATGAGTTCCACCACACCAACACAATTGGTTAGTCCGTTAACGACCACCAGTTACACCGTTACCGTTACCGATGGTTGCACAACTCCTTTTGCCGCCGCAGTTTCACAAGTGGTGGTCAATCCACTTCCTGCAGTGGATTTCACACTCACACCAGACAAGGGATGCGCACCATTGACTGTTGACTTCAGTAATATTTCGAATGCTGGAATTGGGGCACAATACTTCTGGAATTTTGGCGACAATAACTCATCCACCGCCACATCACCGGTACATACTTACACGGAACCAGGCACCTATAGTGTAACCTTGAAAGCCGTAACGGCTGCAGGTTGTTCAAGACAAATCATTTTCCCAGACACCGTACATGTGTGGCCGGTGCCCATTGCACAAATCATAGCTACCCCTCCCGTAGCATCAGTATTATACCCTGTGATACAATTCAGGGATGGTGGTATTGGAGCAAACAGTTGGACTTGGGATTTCGGAGACGGATCCGCCTTGGGTAGCGGTCAAAGTACCGAGCACACCTATGAACTGCCCAACATGTATGATGTCACGTTGTATGTGGAGAACCAATATGGATGCAAGGACACCGCAGATACACGGGTGACCATCGAAGAAGAAACCACCTTATACGTGCCGAATGCCTTCACACCCAATGGTGATGGCATCAATGATTTATTCAGTATTTATGGTATTGGCATCAGTTCAGGCACCATGAGTATTTTCAACCGGTGGGGGCAGATGATCTATACAACCGATCAGCCGGAGAAAGGTTGGAACGGGGAGGATGGACGAACCGGCTCGATGTGTCAGCTAGGGGTATATGTTTACCGCATAGATGTGACCACCTATAAGGGCATTAAGCGAACCATTACAGGGCGAGTGACATTGGCATTATAGTTTTATTTTTGCCGTATGAAACGAAGCGTACTGGTCAATGGCTTGGCCACTGGAGCATTGCTTTCCGTAATGTTCATTGCCACCAATTATTTTATTGAGCATAAAAACAACCCTTCGCTGGCCTCCACCATTGGCAATATCTTGTTGATGGCCTCATTAAGCATGGTTTTTTTTGCCATCAGGAACGTGAGAGATCAGGTCAACAAAGGGCATATCAGTTTTAATATGGCTTTTAGAACCGCCATGTTGGTCATCCTGATAGGAACGTTCTGTTATACAGCCACCAAATCCACTTATGCTTTTTTTATTGATAAGGGTTATTTGAACCGATCGATAGACCGAACCATTGAAGTTGAAACCCAAAACATTTTGAATTCCAAGGATTTCACGGATTCAGAGAAACAAAAAAAGATTCAGGAGTTCACTTCAAACATGGACGATTTAAGAACGCCTTATGCTTTTATAATCACATCAATACTTGAGTTTTTTCCAATGGGATTGGTCATATCCATATTATGTGCCGCTTTGATGAAACGTGTTGAAGTGAAACCCGTGAAGAGTTGACGTATTTACCGCTCTACGAAAAATATCCATTCGGTCCTTAGGCCTGTCCGCTTCAAGCCATTTGAAACCCTTCAACAGCAAATCTGATGGCGACAAATCATACATGGGATAGAGTGTTGCATCAGGATCGTTGATGAGTGTGATGTTCGAAACCTTGTTTCCATCCAATTTGATCAACATGTCGCTACACTCGGCGCTATTCACACCGGTTAGATTTCCGTTGGAATCGGCTGTGTAGTAAATGGACTGACCGTTACCAAAAACATCAACAGAAACCAAACGGCCATCCGTAAAGAATCCATCCATTCGCTTGCCACTGATTTGATTAAACCTGGAACTGTCCTGTTGAGCGCAAATGAAAGCTGCTGATTCCAATTGCATGGACTGTGGACCATCGTTGTTAATCCTCATTTGAATAAAATCGGCGGTTACCTGGTTGGAATCATTCCATAGCACTGGATCAACATGCATTTTCATGATGGAGTCAGGCGTGGTATATGAAAGGGAGTCGCACTTGCCTTGCAGATCAGATTTGAAAAATCGCACACCACGAAAAGCAACCCAGGCAGCGATACCACTGAGGGTATCTTCTCGGGCATACAGGGTATCGGCATGCAAGAACAAGGTGTCTTGATTGAATACGCGCATCAACTCGGCATTACCCGTAACCAGCGCGGTGCGCGACCGGTCATCGCTAAATCCTTTGTCACCAGAAATAATCACTGATTGTGCGGTATCTGCAATTGTGACCCTACCCTTGGCTGTACCGACTCGAGTGGCATTATCAAAATCAAGAGTGTCACCACTCAACGAACGTGAGCGTGAAACCACTCTGTTGGGCTTGTAAAAGCGCGATTTGGAAAGCTTGGTGTCATAGTAACCGTTTTCGCAATAAATCCAAGTCGAATCTGAACCCGTGGAGACAATACGGGTGGGGCCCGTAAAAATTGCGGTCGATTTTTTAGTCAGATACGATAATGAATCCGCTTCGACGTTGTATTTGGGGTTTAACAGTAAGACTGAATCAGAAAAAAACACCTTAGACTGCTTTGAATAATAATATCCTTTTCTGCTGGTCAGCGTATTTTCATTGTCTTTGAGTATACCGCCTTCCAGATAGTATGCCTTGTCTGCTGGCATATCGTAAGTCAGTTTTGGTGAGGACAGATTCATCTTCCGATCAATCAAGGTAACCTTGCCAGTGATGACGGCAATACCGGAATTGCCATTGTATCGAAGTGTATCGCCATTTAAGCGTAAAGTATCGCCTTGATTGATTCTTACCTGTCCAAACGCATCAAGTGAATTTGATTGCTGATACAGATATGCGCTATCGCAATACATAAGGGCTCCGCGATGTTTGAAAGCCACATTTCCTTTCAAAAGGGAAACACCTTTACCTATGGTTTCATCACCTTGGAAGACATCTGCGTTCACGATCTCGATCTGTGAGGATGCACCCTGCCCAAAACCGATATGGGCGGAAAACAATAACAATAAAAGCGTCAGAGATTGAAGTCCGTGATTCTTATTCCGCATGATTTATGGATGGATGTCCATGCTCACGCAAACTCCGGGATTCGGATGAGCGTTTGTTTACGATCAGGTCCAACAGAAACGATTACAACTGGAACTCCGAGTTCAGACTCAATAAAGGATATATAAGCGGACAGTTCAACAGGAAGATCGGCGATATCATTCACCTCATCCACAGGCTGCTCCCATCCACTAAAATCCCGATAAACAGGATTCACTTGGCTATGAACAATATCAAAAGGCATCCTGTCGATCTGTTCACCATTATGGATGTAGTGAGTACAAACACGAACCTTGTCAAAACCGCTGAGTACATCAGGCTTGGTCATTATAAGTCGGGTAACCCCATTCAGCATGATGGCATACCTCAGGGCGCGCAAGTCCAACCAACCACATCGACGAGGTCTGCCAGTGGTGGAGCCAAACTCATTTCCAGCCTTGCGCATACGCTCGCCTGTAGCATCCTCCAATTCAGTTGGGAAAGGACCGCTGCCGACACGGGTACAATATGCCTTGAAGATACCATAAACCTCACCAATGCGATTAGGAGCCAATCCCAATCCGGTGCA
>JBMTLM010000197.1:0-4354 GCA_049431185.1 Bacteroidia bacterium
CAAGGATGGTGTTGCTCAATTGGTAAACTTTGAATTCGACCCCAATTTGAACGCCAACGTTCCGATTGAGAAAGTCAATGGATCTGACAAGGGCATCAAACATACCTTTGTCGTTAATCAGGATTTGTTTGCCACCGGTAGCACATCCTTGGTGAACCATAAGACGTACTACTACTCGGTTGTTTCTTACGCTTACAACCAGTTCAAGAAATATGATCCGAATGATCCCGCAGCGTTGGATGGTCAGAAAAAGCCTTACCTCGCCGGTCGTAATAACATCAAGACCTATTCTGCCATCCCACACAATCAAGTGGTTGAAAACGGTGGTCAGATTTTCGGCTCCAACTACGGCTCAGGTCCACGCATCACGCGTATCGAAGGTCAAGGTAATGGTGGCATGATCCTCGATTTTGCCTCTGATTACACCGATGAATTGATGAGTCCTCCATTCCGCGTCAGGAACCCCACTTATGTTGGTGGTGCCGGTCCGTTGGATTTAAAAGTGTATGACCCGGTTTTGGTAAGCAGAGGTTCCTTTACCACTCAATTCAATGGTGCGGCCAACACTTCATTGTGGCAGATGTATGATGCCACGCAAGACACCGTTGCCGCCGAGCGTCCCATTAGCGTGTCTAATGAGCAGGTGATTCCAGAGTGGGGCTTAACCGCCACCATCGCCACGGTGATTGAGGCAGGTAAGATTGGTGCCGTTAACAATGGTCTGCTTACCTCTTCCTTGGAGTATTCCAACCCATCCATTAAATGGTTGAACTCCATTGCTGATGTGGATGACGTTGATCCAAACCCAGAGAACTGGATTTTGTCAGGAACCGATGCCGGTGACTTATCCCTGGATCCTACTGCAGTTTATGAAGGAGTTGTTCAAGGTACTTGGGCACCATACATGTTAACTTCAAAAACTTATCCTGGTCCTAAGTCTCCTGGAATTACCTCAGCTTTCGAAGTATTATCACCAAGCACTAGTCCAACCGGCCCTAAGGCTGCCATCGCATCCGTAGACATTGTCATCACTGCGGATAAGAGCAAATGGAGTCGTGTTGCCGTTGTAGAAATCGGTGGAGGTACTACCGGTGTTGGAACAGAAGGAAATGCCAAGGCCTTTACGATTCGTAAGGGAGCTTCCTTGGGTAAGGATGGTTTGCCTGATGGTACAGGAACCGGTATGAGCTGGTTCCCTGGTTACGCAGTAAACGTTGAAACAGGCGAGCGTTTGAATATGGCCTTTGGAGAGAATTCATTGCTATCCGCCGAGAACGGAAAAGATATGAAGTGGAATCCAACGGCCAACAAATTGGATCCTTTCTCCGGTGAGCCGTTGTTTGGCGGCATGCACTACATCTATGTCTTCGGTCATAACGGTGACAACCTTACCGCTGCCATAGCAGATGTACCTATGTATGATTCCTGCGCATTCATCGCCAGCAAGCTTACTTCAGCCGGCGTAAATGACCTTCGCTCCGTATGGAAAGACGCCATGTGGGTGAGCTTACCAATGATTGATGCCGATTACGCTGCATTGAACCTCCCTGATGAAATCCCATCCGATGTGAAGGTTCGTTTGCGTGTAGCCAGAACCTACAGGACTTACGCCACAGGTGATGTGTTGACTAACAACCAGGCTTTGACCGTAGGAAGCACCTAGTACGTGGCTACAGCTCCTGTTACCCACGCTGGAACTACGTACAGCAATGTTGGTGATAGCTTCACTGCCTCCAATACCACCTTCACCGGTGCGGGAACCGTTGCCTTGAGTGCGTCGCCCAACTCGTTTGGTGCCTTTGCTCCCATGTACAGTTTTATCACGGATGACTTGGTGAGCACCACCAACGATGTCGCTACGGCCACTTCGGCATTGGATCTCATCAATGTGGTGCCGAACCCTTACTACGCATTCTCCGCTTACGAGGTAAACCAGCTTGATAACCGAATCAAGATTGTGAACCTACCTGCGAAATGTACCGTTTCCATCTTCACCGTTGGAGGTACGTTGGTGCGCAAATTCAACCGCGATGTGCCAATCGACATTTCAGATGGACAGGTTTACAGCACCTCAGTGCCAAACCGCGAGACATCACTTGACTGGGATTTGAAGAACTTTAAAGGCATTCCAATCGCCAGCGGTGTTTATCTGATTCACGTGGAAGCACCAGGATTGGGTGAGAGAACTTTGAAATGGTTCGGTATGACAAGGCCATTGGATTTGGATACCTTCTAATCACCTAACCTGTATTAATTAAACCTAGAAACAACACAAGCAATATGAAGCAACTTATAAAACCATTTGCAATCGGTTGCATGGCGGTTTCACTCGTGTGTACCGGCAATGTTCAAAGTTTTGCAGGCAACGAGGATCGTGCAGGTCAAGCAGGTTCTACCGAACTGCTCATCAACCCATGGACGAGAAGTTCTGGTTGGGGCGGCATCAACATCGCCAATGTTCGTGGATTGGAGTCGCAATTCAACAACGTGGCAGGTCTTGCCTTCACCACTAAAACCGATATCAGCTACAGCTTTACCGATTGGTTGAAAGGATCCGATGTGAAGATCAACTCACTGGGTCTTGCTCAGCGTGTAGGTGAAACAGGTGTGATGGCCCTTTCCGTGATGTCTGTCGGTTTCGGCGATATCAACGTAACTACCGTAGACAACCCAGAAGGTGGCATTGGTGATTTCAAGCCGCAGTTCTTCAACTTGGGCGTATCATATGCCAAATCATTCTCCAACAGTATCTACGGTGGAATGACCATTCGTGTAATCTCTCAATCGTCTTCCGATGTGAAAGCCCAAGGCGTTGCCTTTGATGCCGGTATCCAATACGTGACCGGTTTCAACGAAGACAAAGACAACCTGCGCTTCGGAATCTCCTTGAAGAACGTGGGTACACCGATGCGTTACAGCGGCGATGGATTGTCGTTCCGTGGCAACCCTCCCGTGGTAACCAGCTACCAGCAAACCATTCAACAACGTACCGAGCGTTTCGAGTTGCCTTCACTCATCACCATTGGAACCAGCTACGACTACCGTCCCGCTGAAAACCACCGTCTGACTTTCGCCGGTTGCTTCGTGTCCAACTCGTTCACCTATGACCAATATGGTCTGGGTGTTGAGTACACCTTTAAGGACATGTTCTCCTTGCGTGGTGGATACTTGACTGAAAAAGACCAAGCAGGTGACGACAAACTGACCGCCCTTTCCGGTTTGAATGGTGGCGTGTCTGTTGATCTCCCATTGGGCAAATCAGGCAAGAAATTCGGTATCGATTACTCTTACCGTGCCACCGAATTTTTCGATGGCAGCCATGGCATTGGCTTGCGCTTGGTGCTGTAAGCCGAACTTAATTTAGACTCATTGAAACCAAGAGGACCCCGTTCGCGGGGTCTTCTTTCGTTTTTTACAATCAACATCTGAATCATGTCACAACTGAATTATTTCACCGAAGAAGGGCTCAAGAAGCTGCAGGAAGAATTGAACCACCTGAAAACAGTGGAGCGCCCTAGCATATCCCGCCAGATCGCAGAAGCACGCGATAAAGGCGATTTGTCGGAGAATGCCGAATATGACGCCGCCAAAGACGCACAAGGCCTGTTAGAGCTTAAAATCGCCAAAATGGAAGAGCTTTTGGCCAATGCACGCATCCTGGATGAGTCGAAGATTGATACATCTAAAGTTTCAGTGCTCTCCAAAGTGCGCATCAAGAACCTGGGCAACAAAGCCGAAATGACTTACACCCTAGTGGCCGAAACAGAAGCTGATTTGAAGTCGGGTAAGATTTCCGTGACGTCTCCCATTGGCAAAGGATTGCTGGGCAAGAAGCCTGGCGACATTGCCGAAATTGAAGTGCCTTCCGGCATCATGAAGTTTGAAATCATTGAAATTTCGCGCTGATGCCGAGCATTTTTTCTCGCATCGTGGCCGGCGAAATCCCCGCCTATAAGGTTGCTGAAACCGAAAATTACCTGGCGTTTTTAGACGTCAATCCATTGGTGCTAGGACACGTCCTGGTGATTCCGAAACGGGAAGTGGATTACATCTTTGACCTTGAAGAAGGAGAGCTCACCGGGCTCATGGCATTCGCCCAAAAAGTGGCTCGCGGATTGAAAAACGCTGTTCCCTGCAAACGCATCGGCGTAGCCGTTATAGGCCTCGAAGTACCCCACGCCCACGTGCACCTCGTACCCCTCCAAACCATGGCCGACATCAACTTCTCCCTGCCCAAAAAGCAATTTCCGAAGGAAGTGATGGAGGAAATGGCGGTGCGGATTGGGAATGAGGTGACTGGTGACAAGTGACAAGTGACAAGTGACAAGTGACAAGTGACAAGTGACAAGTGACA
>JBMTLM010000198.1:0-4339 GCA_049431185.1 Bacteroidia bacterium
CCACGGCGTTGATCCCCGGTTTGAACGCAACAGGTGTAATGTAACCCTCATGGATGCCGCCTTGGCCGAGCTTCACGGTAATCCGGCGATGCAATACCTTTCTGAAATCACCTTGGGAAGAAACGTCCGCAATTAACAAGTGAAAGGTGTTGGTGCCAAAATCCATCACCGCTTTGCGCTTCCATGTTGTTTTGGAATTTGCAAGGGTTTTAACGGACGGCGACATGCAACAGGATCAGGATTTATAGAAGAGCCATTTACCCAATTCCTTCCACGAAACCTTTTTACCATACATCAGAATGCCCGTGCGGTAAATGCGGCCCGCAATAAACGTGGCGGCCACGAATCCTGCCACCAGCAGCACTCCAGAGAGCACCACCTGCCATGTGTCCACACCGAAGGGAATGCGCACCATCATCACTACTGGAGAAGTGAGCGGAATCATGGAAAACCAAAAAGCCACATTGCCGTCAGGGTTTTGGATCACGAACTGTGCCACCAGGAACGATAACACCATCGGCATGGTAACCGGCAACATGAACTGCTGCGTGTCCGACTCGCCATCCACGGCGGCACCGATGGCTGCAAACAGCGCCCCATACAACAGGTATCCACCTATGAAGTAAAATAAGAATGCACCAATGATCAACACGAAATCAATGGAACCCAACATGTCAAATGCCTTGGAGATACCTTCCTGCATCTGCACTTGCTGCTCAGGATTACTCAACGTTGATGACGTCGCAGTTCCAAGTGGTGTGGTTTGATATTGCATCTGCTCCTGGATCTTATTGGTATCCACCAGCACGGATGTAGCCACACTGCTGATGGTGAAGGTCAGCACGATCCACAGGATAAATTGCGTTAAACCCACCAGCGCGATGCCAATGATCTTGCCCATCATCAGCTCGAACGGTTTCACCGAAGAGATGATGACCTCCACGATGCGGTTGGTCTTTTCCTCGATCACGCCTCGCATCACCTGAGCACCATAGAGGAAGATGAAGATGTAAATCAGGAAGGCAAACAGGAAACCGATGGCGGTGGAAAGCTCCACATGCGTTTCCTCGTCGCCTTTATCCGTCAACAGGCGGGTGTTGATTTTGATTTCCGCCTGCGCCTTTTGCAACTCCTCACGCGGCATGCCGTATTCCTTGGTAATCGCCTTCAGCTTGATGTCCTCCACCTCGCGCTGCACCATCTGCTCTACGGCGGATACCAGATTCAAATCAGCCTGCTTGGCGGTGAAGAGTAAAACGGATTTGGGGTTATTCAAAAAATTACCCGGCAGGTAGAGGATGGCGTCGAAAGCCTCCGCATCAAAAACCTGCTTGGCAATTTCCAACGGTAGCGTGTCTTGACTGAACTTGAGCGCTTCGGTATCCTTGAAGCGTGGCGCAAACAATCCGGTTTCGTCGATGACCTTAATTCTGGAGACTTCGTCTTCTTCGTACATGGCCAGGAAGATGGGAGCCATAAACACCAATGCCATGAGCATGGGACCCAGAATGGTCATTACGATGAACGACTTCTTGCGCACACGGGTGAAATATTCACGACCGATGATGAGGGATATCTTGCTCATGCGTTGGCCTCCCTTCCTTCGTTATTGGCATTCACGAGCGAGATGAAGATGTCGCCCATGCCCGGTAAGATTTCCTTGAATGACTGTACTTCCACATTTTGAATCATGCCTGCCAACAAGTCGTTGGTGTTTTTCCCTTCGGGGATGGTGATGACAGCACGCATGTGGTCGCCCTTGGGATCATTGGACACCAACTCGAATCCGCCCCACAGGCTGTTGGCCAATCCGATGGAGTGTCCCGTGTATTCAATTTCAAAACGACCCGTGCGGAAACGCTTCCGTATCTGATGCACATCGCCCTCCAAAATCTTCTTGGATTTGTTGATGAGCACAATGTGGCTACACAACTCCTCCACCGATTCCATGCGGTGGGTGGAGAGGATGATGGTGGTGCCGTTATCGCGCAAGCGCAACAACTCATCCTTGATCAATCCGGCATTGATGGGATCAAAGCCGGTAAACGGCTCGTCCAAAATCAATAATTTGGGTTCATGCAAGACCGTGATGATGAACTGCACCTTCTGTTGCATGCCCTTGCTCAACTCATCGATTTTTTTCTTCCACCATCCTTTCAGCTCAAACTTCTCGAACCAAAATTTCAGTTTTTCCATGGCATCGCGGCGCGACATCCCTTTGAGCTGCGCCAAATACAATGCTTGCTCACCCACTTCCATCTTCTTGTACAAGCCACGTTCCTCAGGCAAATAGCCGATCGACGAAACATGGCTTTGATCCAACGGCTTGCCGTCGAACAGTACGGATCCCGAGTCGGGACCGGTGATGCGGTTAATGATGCGGATCAAGGATGTTTTGCCGGCACCGTTGGGTCCCAACAGTCCGAACACACTTCCCTTGGGCACTTCGATGGAAACATCATCCAAGGCCTTGTGTGCGGCATATTGCTTGGTGACGTTCTTTACCTCCAGAATCATATCAAAAAAAGAAAGACGTTATATTATTGTATGGCATCCAGGATGCGCGCGATTTCATCAAAAGCGGCTTCATCCTTCATCACATAGTTGTTGGCACCGTGTGAGATGGTTTGCAATGCCAAGCCGTAGCTTTTCTGTCCCGATAGGAATACCACATGGGTGAGCGGAGAAACTTTTCGCAGCTCGTTCATGGTGTCAATACCCGACATGCCACCTTGGTTGTTCAAGTCCAAGTGATAATCGATGATGGCCACATCCGGATTTACAAAAGCATTTTTGGATGCTTCCTCGCCGGTGCTGTAGTGGGTCACATCCCACATGGTATGCGCTTTCAAGCGGTCCTTCAACATTTCGGCAAACATGGGATCATCCTCAACGATGAAAAGTTTCTTTTTGCTCATGGGTCAACCAATAGGATATACTGCCAAAATAACCAAATTAATATGAGATAACCGAGCCATCAGCTGAAGTACTCGCGCATTTTTTCGAAGAACGACTTATCGCCCTTGCCAGGCTTCGGCTTGAAGTTGTCGGAGTCGCGCAATCGCTCCATGGTTTTCTTCTCCTCCGAGGTGAGGTTTTGTGGGGTCCAAACATTGATGTTGATCAAGAGGTCGCCCTTGTAGTTGGTGTTCAGCTGGGTCAATCCCTTGCCTTTGAGGCGCAACACCTTGCCAGCCTGTGTGCCGGGTTCGATCTTGATTTTGGCTCTTCCATCTACCGTAGGCACCTCCACCGAGGTACCCAATGCCGCATCGGGGATGCTGATATACAAATCATACAACAGGTTGTTGCCATCGCGCTTCAACTGCTCGTCTTCCTGCTCCTCTATCACGATGAGCAAGTCGCCGGGAACACCTCCGCGCTCGGCGGCATTGCCCTTCCCGGAAACGGTAACCTGCATGCCCTCACCTACGCCGGGTGGGATGTTGATGGAAATGACCTCTTCACCGGGCATGGTGCCAAAGCCGTTGCAGCCTTTGCATTTGCTGGTAATGGTTTGTCCTTCGCCCTGGCATGTAGGACAGGTGGAAGTGGTTTGCATTTGCCCCAAGATGGTGTTGGTAACCCTGCGCACTTGACCGCTGCCGCCACAGGTTCCGCACTTGTTGAATGAGGAACCGTTTAAAGCACCCGAGCCGCTGCAGGAGGTACAAGCCACCTTCTTGTTGACTTTGATTTTTTTCTCAACGCCATTGGCTATTTCCGAGAGGGTGAGCTTCACCTTGATGCGCAGGTTGCTCCCTTTGTTCACGTATCTTCTTCCTCCACCACCACCGCCACCAAAGAAACTTTCAAACGGTGAACCTCCGAAAATGTCTCCAAACTGACTGAAGATATCTTCCATGTTCATGCCATGGGCACCACCGCCGGCACCACCCACACCTTGGTGACCGAACTGGTCGTAGCGGCGACGTTTTTCGGCGTCACTCAATACCTCATACGCCTCGGCAGCTTCTTTGAACTTGTCTTCGGCTTCCTTATCGCCGGGGTTTTTATCCGGATGGTACTTCAACGCCATCTGACGATAGGCTTTCTTGATATCGCCTTCGCCCGCACCGCGTTCAACACCCAATATTTCGTAATAGTCTCTCTTAGCCATGATCAAATCCTTTAGGAGCCCACAATCACTTTCGCAAAGCGGATCACTTTGTCGTGCATGTAATAACCACACTCGGCCTCATCCACCACTTTGCCTTTCATATCCTCCGAAGGAGCGGGTATGTTGGTGATGGCCTCTTGCAAATCGGCATCGAACTCCTTGCCTACCGACTCCATGCGCTTCAAACCCTTCGACTCTAAAATGTTTTTCAGCTTATGG
>JBMTLM010000199.1:0-4325 GCA_049431185.1 Bacteroidia bacterium
CGTTATCAGAAGCTACCAGAAGATATGTGCCCGCACTTTGGGCTTATCGTGAGCAATTGGGATTAATGGATTATAATCGAGCCAAAGCGGTTTTTTCCCTTTCCATCAACGGTTCCGTGCCCAGGATTTCGGAACTACCTCAAATAAAACTTCGCAAGGCCCGTCACCCACTGCTGCTTATTCAAAACAAGAAACTCAAAAAAGAAACTGTTCCGTTTGACCTGGATCTCAATGAAGAACATCGGATTTTGGTGATCAGTGGTCCTAATGCCGGTGGCAAAACCGTTTGCATGAAAACCAGCGGCATTCTGCAAATGATGCTGCAGTCAGGCATCCCCGTGAGTGCAGACGAGTCTTCGGAGTTGGGATTGTTTCAAAACCTATTTGTAGACATTGGAGATAGCCAATCGATCGAATATGAACTAAGCACTTACAGCTCGCGACTTAAACACATGAAAGAGTTCTTGGATCATGTGGATGGCAACAGCCTTTTCTTGATTGATGAATTTGGTACGGGTACCGATCCTAACCTGGGAGGAGCCTTGGCAGAAGCGGTATTGGAGGAATTGAATGCCCGACATGCCCGAGGCATCATTACCACCCATTACCTCAATTTGAAAGTGATGGCCGACAAGACTCCGGGCATCTTAAACGGTTCAATGGAGTTTGACTTGAAAAGACTTCAGCCGTTATACCGACTGATGGTAGGTAAACCCGGAAGCTCCTACACGTTTTTGGTTGCAGAAAGAAGCGGGCTGCCGAAATCCGTAATCCTCAATGCGCGAAGAAAGGTGTCTGGCAAAAGTTTACGCTTGGAAAAATTGTTGACGGAGTTGGAAAACGACCGCGAACTGCTGAATGCCCGCTTGGATGCTGCGGCAAAAAAAGACAGAAGCCTCACCGAGCTCACCGCAAATTACGAAAAACTTAAAAGCGACTTGGAGCGAAACTTCAAGGTTCGGGAGGATAAGACACGTCAAAACGCCGAGCGGAAGTCCAAGGAATACGAAGACCAATTCAGGGCATTCTTGAAGGAATGGAAAAAGGCCAAAGACAAAAAGCCAGTGATTGATAAATATTCCAAAACCTTCCTGATTCCCAAGAAAAAAGAAAATCCAAAGGAGGCGGAAAAAATAAGGCGTGATAAAATGGAGTACCTGCGCAAGCATCTCATGCCCGGTATGAAAGTGCGTTTGGAAAACGGTTTCACCGTAGGCACGCTGGAGCATATTGAAGATGAGAAAGCGTGGGTTATTTTCGGACAATTCAGAACCCAGTGCGATTTGGCTACCTTGGAAAAAGTAGATGACCAACCTAAGGAACTTCAAAAAAACAAAAAAGATCGCTCGTGATTGAATCCGTTCGCATAGATAAATTCCTGTGGGCCGTACGCATCTACAAAACACGCGGATTAGCATCTGAAGCATGCGAATTGGAAAAAGTGAAGGTCAAAGGACAAGCCGTAAAGCCCTCGCGTAACATTCATCCGGGGGACGCCTTCACTATTCGGTTCGGAGCCTTTGAACGATCGTTCAGGATCATTGCATTGGTCAAAAACCGGCAACCTGCCGCCAAGGTGAAAGAGTTCTGTGAAGAAATCACACCCACTGAGACCTTGGATGCCATGAGAACCATGATGGCTCAAAGGGCGGCCTGGAGGGACCCTGGAATGGGGAGACCAACCAAAAAGGAGCGCCGCGATTTAGACGAGTTCATGGATTGGGAAGATTGGTGAAATGGCTAATTTTGCGGACCATTCATAAAACCTCTTAATCAATTAAATCAATTAACTGCGAATTACTATGGGACTGAAATGTGGCATTGTTGGCCTACCTAATGTCGGAAAATCGACGCTTTTCAACTGCTTATCAAACGCCAAAGCCGTGGCAGCCAATTTCCCTTTCTGCACCATTGAACCCAACGTGGGCGTGATTACCGTACCGGACGAGCGTTTGGCCCAACTGGAAAAACTCGTTAATCCCCAAAAGGTGGTACCCACCACTGTGGAGATCGTAGACATTGCCGGCTTGGTTAAAGGAGCAAGCAAAGGTGAAGGCCTGGGGAATCAATTCCTGGCCAATATCCGCGAAACAGATGCCATCCTACATGTGCTCCGTTGTTTTGAAGACCCCAATGTGGTGCACGTGGATGGCAGTGTAGACCCCGTTCGTGATAAGGAAACCATCGACTTGGAACTCCAATTGAAGGATTTGGAGGCGGTAGACAAGAAAATTCAGCGGGTAGAAAAAGCTGCAAGGGTAGGCACCGACAAGGAAGCGAAAAAGGCTTTTGATGTCTTAACGATCTATAAAAAACACCTGGAGCAAGGTAAATCCGCAAGGTCTGCTCCTGTTCAGCCTGAGGACCGTCAGTACATCGCAGATATATTCCTTTTAACCGATAAGCCTGTCATGTATGTGTGTAATGTAGATGAAAAATCGGTGTTGACCGGTAATGCTTATGTGGATCGTGTTCGTGAAGCTGTGAAAGATGAACACGCCGAAGTGTTGGTGATTGCAGCAGCCATTGAGGCGGATATCGCACAGATGGAAAGCTATGAGGACCGCAAAGTGTTTTTGGATGACTTGGGCTTGAGTGAATCAGGTGTCAGCAAACTGATCAAAGCGGCCTATCGCCTACTCAAACTTTCCACCTATTTCACTGCCGGTGAAAAAGAGGTTCGTGCATGGACCATCCACCAAGGCATGACAGCACCACAAGCAGCTGGAGTGATTCACACGGATTTTGAGAAAGGTTTTATCCGTGCCGAAGTGATTCACTATGGTGATTACATCCATTATGGATCAGAACATGCCTGCAAAGAAGCTGGCAAACTCTCAATTGAAGGTAAAGAATACGTGGTTGTAGACGGAGATGTGATGCACTTCCGTTTCAACGTGTAAAATTACTAGACTTTAGAGCTTAGTCACCCTTACCGTTGAGGTAGAACCTGATTGGGTCTGCAAACTCACTAGATAGGTTCCTTTTGCTAAGGTGTCACCAAATTTGATTTGAGATTCACCTTGTCTGAAATTGACTTGCTCCACTATCCTACCGGACAAATCAGAAACAAGTAACAATCCATCACCTTGTGATAAAGGATTCAAAACAGTAAACGAACCGGTACTGGGGTTTGGAAACACGGTAGGTGCCTGAAACTGATTTTCGGTAACAGAGGCTGGACCTTCCACTACCTCAAACTTATCCAAACCACCCTCTACAATGTGTCCTCCTGGACCGGGCCAATCAGCCGTTTCAATGATGAACTGCATGTTATTCGTAGGCGCAAGGAAGGCTGCAATCTGATAGCTTTTGGAAACCCAGGTACCATTACCAGTGGAGTTGTTCAACACCGTTTCCAGGGTGGCAGTAGTTGTACCATTTGAAAGTTTTACGGTAAGCGTATCGTTTGGATTACCTTGTCCACCGGCGTTAAAAAACCAACGATAATAATTAACGTAGGGATTGAGAAACTGGGTTCCATCAAACACCGGAGACGTGAGTACGGTGTTTCCGCCATCTACATCACTACTTCCAGCTTGGCCTCCGCCATTATCGGTCACGTAGGCTTGATCACGACAATCGCCATTGACATCCACATCAGGGTTTGATTGGGTTCCAAACAAATTCGTTCCTACAGGTTCACCTCTTTCCCAAGGATTACCAGACACTCCAGAAACCGTCCATCCCAAATCGAAAGTGAAATCATCATAAATACCCGGTTGCAGATTGATGATCAGCGGAACGGTACTGGAATTAATGGACACATTGTTAGCACAATATGTTTGAAATCCCCATGCACCGGCATCTACGCTGTATTGGTCGGGCGCAAATGCAGGAATTGCAAATTCGCCGTTGGCATTGGTAGTGACCACATCATTGGAAGATGGACCGACAATATTCACTTGAGCACCGGCCACTGGTTGGCCAGTAACTGCATGAACAACTTGGCCCGTTGCAACGAAGGTGTTAAATGAAGCAAGCTCAACTATCAAGTTTGTCAGTTGTCCATTCACCAATTGGACATTGGGTATGGTTTTAGTGATGTAACCAGAACGAGAAACCTGCACTGTAACCGTTCCAGGAGTAACCGTTCCCGTTTTGAAAACGCCATCAATTCCCGTCACTTCATTCATGGAAGTGGTCAAAACCTGAACCGTTGCGTTGTTAAGGGGAGTTCCGGTGATGCTATCCAAAACGATGCCCTCCAAATAACATCCCCTGATGTAATTAGGTGTAAGAACATACAAGCCATTGTCGATATCGGACGCCACGATGGTTCCGCTGGGTAAGAAGGGATACACACCCCAACAGCCGTTAAACCC
>JBMTLM010000200.1:0-4311 GCA_049431185.1 Bacteroidia bacterium
GACTTCTGGCCGACGGCTATGCGCTTGCAACCTTCCTCTTTTCCAAGGAGCTCCATCATACCAATCAAATCAACGCCGCCGCCTTGGCCACTGACCAACACCCGCAGTAATTGCATGATTTCACCAGGTTTGACGCCAAAAGTGCTTGCACATTCCTTTACCTTGACATCTATCTCACCCTTCAGGAACGGTGTACAGAGGCCGAGCCCTTCAACCAGTCCCTCGAAAAAGGGTAGTAGAGCGGGCTTCCATTTTTTGGCCACCACGGTCTCATCATACCCGGTTGGGGCAACAAATAGGTACTTGCCGGTTTCGGGCATTTCCTGTTCAAACTGTACCCTGTCACGAAGCAATTCCACCGCTTTTTCCAAATAAGAAATCGTAACCCTATGGTCGGTTTCGGCAAAATGAAATTGTTCGGCTACCTGTTTAGCGATGTTTTTTGCAATCTCACTGGCGGGTTTTTGTCGAAGATATTGTTCGTTGAACCACTTGGTTTTTTCGGGGTCAAATCTGGCGCCAGCCTTATGCACATGGTCCATGGTGAAGGCGTGCGTCAGCTCTTCCAAGGTGAACAGCTCCTGCTCGGTACCGGGATTCCACCCTAACAGGGCCAGCATATTCACAAAGGCTGCAGGATAGTATCCCTTCTCGCGGTAACCTGACGAGATCTCTCCGGTGGCTGGGTCCATCCATTGCAACGGAAAAACAGGGAACCCCAGTCGGTCGCCATCACGTTTGCTCAATTTTCCGTTTCCTTCTGGTTTCAATAGCAGGGGCAAATGGGCGTACCTAGGCATTCGGTCTTCCCAACCCAGCCATTTGTAAATGAGTAAATGGGCTGGCGCCGATGGCAACCACTCCTCTCCTCGGATTGCGTGTGTGATTTCCATCAGCACATCGTCAATAATGTGTGCCAAATGGTAAGTGGGCATCCCATCGGATTTGAGCAACACCTTGTCGTCAACGATATCGGAAGTAAAGCTCACTTCGCCACGAATCATGTCGTGGAGGACAATGGTTTCACCGGGCATCACTTTGAGTCGGATCACATGAGGCACTCCTGCGCTGATTCGTGATTGATAATCCTCGGTGGAAAGCGAGATGGAGTTGATCATGGAATGCCTCACTTCGAAATTATAGGTCGGAGCAGCGTTGCCCGCATCCGTGAGTCGCTTGCGCATGTTTTCCAGATCCTCTGCAGTATCGAATGCATAATAGGCGTGTCCACTGCGTACCAGTTGCTCGGCATAGTCGCGGTATATGCCAAGGTTTTTGCGTTCGGATTGTCGGTAAGGTTCGTAAGGGCCTCCGACCGAAACACCTTCGTCGATCTTGATACCACACCAATTCAAGGCATCAACGATATACTGCTCAGCACCTTCCACAAACCGGTTTTGGTCCGTGTCTTCTATTCGTAGCAGGAAATCTCCACCGCTTTTTTTGGCAAAAAGGTAATTGTATAATGCAGTGCGCACACCACCCATGTGCAGTGGACCAGTGGGGCTTGGGGCAAATCGTGTTCTAACTCGTGTGTTCATACAGATATGCTGCAAATTTACTTCTTTCAAGAATTACTCGAGCCGTGTCAAAGCGATTCGCCAAAAATTACGAGCTTTTCGCTGATGACTGGACGGCATTGACCAAATGTGTCTTGCATCGGATTGGGTCAAATGATACATTCGCGCGGATATGATAGCAGAGCGTGTCGTTTTTGATAAATTTTTCCTGTCTATTGCCTTCGATTCAGAAGAAAGACTGCTTCGCCTCAAGTGGAAGGGTTACGCTTCCGCGGAGGAGTTCAAGGACGGTTTGCGCTTCTTGTTGGCGTATGTCCGCGACAATCAGGTCGAATATTGTGTCAGCGATTTGAAATTCATGTCAACCATCCTGCCGCAGGATGAAATGTGGGCTTCACGATGTTGGTACCCTCGTTTGATCCATTCAGCATTGAAGAAACATGCAGTGATTTCATCCTTGGATTTTTTGAACAACGCCGCCATCCGACGCATTGTAGGAAAACAGTCGGGTATTGAAACCAGGTTTTTCGTGAATGAAGCGGAGGCCGTGGAGTGGGTTCGATCCTGATCCCCTCATTCCACAAAATCCAAATCCTTTCCATAAGTATCTTCCAACCACAGCGTGCTGGCCAGCGCCAGTATCCATACGACCATTCCGGTAGCCACCAAGCTCCACCACATGGTCATGTGCTGTTCCAGATAGATTCTCAAGGGGATCATCAAGGTGACCGAGCCTCGCATGAAGTTGGTCACGGTGGAGGTGACTAAAACCCGGTAGTTGGTTCCGAAACGTTCGGCCAATGTGGTTACGAATACCGATAGGTAGCCGCATCCCAAGCCCATGATAAAGCAATAATGATAATGAGCGACTCCTGTGGCAAAGCCATTGAAAAACGCAATGGTGCCCAGTATCGCAACAACCATGAATGCCAGAATGGTTTTTTTCCTGTTACGGATCCATTGGCTGATGATGCCGCTGCTGAGGTCTCCCGTGGTGATCCCTAATTGGAAAAGCGTAAAGGCGGTGGTCAGCTTCCAAAAATCCACTTGGCCCTCTTTGGCCAATTCGGGTGAGAGGGTGATGAGCAACCCTACGCTGTACCAGATGGGCACGCCCATGAATATACATGCCAGGTAACGCAGTGATCGTTTGGGTTTGGAGAGCAATTTGATCAACGACCCCTTGTGTACGTTTGCTTGTTCAACTGCTTTTCGGAAAATGTGGGATTCCAGGGATTTTACCCTAAGCAACAGTAGCAATAGTCCGGCCACACCGGCAATGAAAAAAGCGTGTCGCCAATAGAGGAAGTCTCCAGCCAATCCGGCGCTAACGGCTCCCAATGCTCCTAAAGTAGCCACCAAGATGGTACCATAGCCGCGTCGTTCAATGGTCATGGTTTCACTGACCAGCGTGATGCCCGCACCCAGTTCGCCGGCCAATCCCACTCCTGCAAGAAACCGTATCACGGCGTAGGTGGTGGTGTCGTGTACAAAGGCGTTGGCAATGTTGGCCCCAGAGTACAAGAGAATGGATCCGAAAAGTACAGCCACCCTGCCCCGCTTGTCACCGATGATGCCGGTGATGAGTCCACCAACCATCATGCCTGCCATTTGGACAGACAACAGCCACTCCCCCTGAGACAGTAACTCTTTTCCGGAGAGTCCCAGTTCGGTCAGGCTCGGAATACGGTAGATGCTGAAAAGAAACAGGTCGAAGGCATCAATGAAAAAACCAAGACCTGCGGCAATTACGGCAATGTTGAAGGGGGAGGAGTAAAGCTTCGGTGCATTCACAGCCGAAAATTAACAAGAAAATCGATAAGATTTCTTATTTGGTATCTGGTTCGAAATCGAGCACAATGGAGTTCATGCAAAACCTTTTGAAGGTTGGCGCAGGGCCGTCATCGAAAATATGACCCAGATGGCCTTCACAGCGTCCGCATACCACCTCGATTCGACGCATGCCGTAGGAGTTGTCGGGCAGGTAGTTTACAGCGGCGGGTCGTATCGCTTGAAAGAAGCTGGGCCATCCGCAGGAGCTGCTGAATTTGGAGTCCGACTTGAACAATGCGTTGCCACAGGCGGCGCAATAATAGGTGCCAATTCCTTCAAAATCCCAATATTTTCCGGTGAAGGCTCTTTCGGTTCCTTTTTTTCGCGCGATGTAAAATACTTCAGGGTCGAGCACCTTTTCCCATTCCTGATCTGAAACTTGGAGACGCGTGGTATCTGTTCGGGAATAATAAGGGTTTTTGTTTTTGAGATCTTGATCGGACATGGCTTGGACGGATGGATTGGAGGAGCTGGTGCGAATGCAAGACGATGCACTCAGGCTGATGAACAGTAGTAGGATATGATATCTGAATGATTTCATGGATAGCTTTCAGTAAACGCATGGCCATGAAAATTGTTTTACCGCTTATTTGCTTCTTCCAAAAACACCCAATGGCAGTTTAGGTCCGGTGCTGGATTGCAGATAGATTTCTCCGGTTTCAAATTCGTTTTTAAGACACGTGCCGGCAAGCAGGTTTTCGATGATGATTGAGGAGAATCCAAGGGAGTAAGTGTTCATCAGTAAAAACCGATCCTCAGGGTCCAAGAGCTCCGTGACCATATGGGTCAGTTCTGCAATCATGTCTTCCAATTTCCATTTTTCACCGTTGGCTCCATGCCCATAAGCCGGAGGGTCAAGAATAATGCCGTTGTATTTTTTTCCTCGCTTGTGTTCACGCCTTACAAAGGTCATCGCATCCTCGATGACCCATCGAATGTTGTCGAGGTTGCTGAGTTC
>JBMTLM010000201.1:0-4286 GCA_049431185.1 Bacteroidia bacterium
AATCAATTGAAACATTTGCCCATCCTGTTCGCCGGTGGTGGTGGCGGGGCAAGTAAATGGGCAAACGGAGGAGATGCAACCACCTCCGGGTCAGGCACGAATACCACTGCCGGATCAATTCAAACAAACGGAGGAACGAACGGGAACGGTGGTCAGCAAGGAGGGTTAGATGGCGCCGGTGGTGCCGGTGGCGGATTTCTTACCAACGGAGGTAATTGGGTAAACAACAATGTTACGGTGACCGGCGGCCAGGGTTATGTGAACGGAAACTACGGAGGAACCAACCCTAACAATACCGGCACCGGAGGATGGGGCGGCGGCAGCGCCGGAGCAAATGTTCATGTTGTAAGTGGTACGTCTGCGCAATATTATTCCGGCGGCGGCGGCGGCGGTGGCGGCTACAGCGGGGGTGCCGGTGCGAGCAATGGAAACAGAACAACCCCTTCCAATTCCGGTGGCGGCGGCGGCGGTTCTTTCAGCTCAGCACTGGGTGGCCGAGCCGACAGCAGCGGGGTGAACACCGGCAACGGCCTGGTGACCATCTACGGCCCTAATGTATCCACAGAAGAAATTACCGTACCCGGTCCGTCCTACACCTGGCCGGCCAACGGCAACACTTATTTCGAGGCGGGTACCTGGCTCTATGTAGACAAGCAAAACTTCGTGGTGCGCGTGCTGAACCTCTCCTTTGGCACGCCGATCAACTGCGGCAGTTATACTACCTACGACACCACGGTGGTGGATACCACCCAAAGCTACTATACCTGGTACCGTAACGGACGCCTTTACACCGAAAACACGGTAGACTCGATACGCATCGGATGCAACAAATACATTCTTCGCCTGACGGTAGCGCCCCCAGGCACCGGCACGGCAAACACCCAAAATACCCCCGCTATTATAATGCGACAGATGAACATGGGAGAGCCCGAAGCGCAGGGGCTGCTGCAAACCACCCTGGGTTACGACTGGAGCGCCAAGAGCTACCGGGCCTGCAGAAACAGCACGGCCACTTTCACCATGTCGGAAGTGCCTTTTGCCACTTCTTACAATTGGATATTGCCAAACGGTGCTACGGGCTCTTCCAATACCAATGAAATTACGGTGAGCTTTGGCAACAGCTTCACCGGCGGACTCCTTGGCGTGGCTCCCGTAAATGCGGTGGGAGTAGGCGATACACTGGTCATGAATCTCAACCTGGCCCTTACGCCACCCACAGGCCAGCTGAACATCACGCAAACCCCGACTCCTTTTGTTTCAGGATTTTACGAGGTGACGCCCATTGATGGAGCAACCACTTACACCTGGAGCGTATCCAACGCACAGGCATCCATCATCAATGGTCAGGGTACGCCACGCATCCAACTGGAGCAGATGCCCGGTTTTTCACTCACGAAACTGTCGGTGGTGGCTTCCAACTGCAAGGGCAGTGGTCCACGCAGGCAGATCCGTTTGGAGGCACCCGCACCCACACCGCGCCTGATGGCCCAAACGGGCTGGTCGGTAGCGGTATGGCCCAACCCCAGCAACGGCATGTTTGTGCTGAGCAGCACGGATCTGTTAACCGATGCCACGCTGGAGATCTACTCCATGGACGGCCGCTTGGTGCATCAGCAAGACATACCGGCCTACACCACCGAAACCTCCATCAACCTGCAAAACGCCTCCAACGGACTCTACCAGATCCGCATGGTATCGGGTAGCGAAGCAAGGAGCCTGAAGGTGGTGGTGGAAAAGTAAAGGCAATTGACAAGCTTGCCCTGAGTTCATCGAAGGGTGACAAGTGACAAGCTTGCCCTGAGTTCATCGAAGGGTGACAAGTGACAAGTGACAAGTGACAAGTGACAAGTGACAAGTGACAAGCTTGCCCTGAGTTCATCGAAGGGTGACAAATGACAAATGACCAGTACTTATCGCCACTTGAAAATCATACAAAGCAAATTCAATTCAAATCTTAATACCTAAATCCTAAAAAAATGAAATACAAATCATCAACTAAAATCGTATTGCTGGCATTTTGCGCCTTCTTCATGGTCGTTTTCAACTCTTGTGACAAAGAGGATGTAGCACTTCCGCAGTCGGATGCCAATGCCCAAAGGGTAAACGATTACAACCGTGTTTTCCCGCCTAATGCCGTTGTATTGGGTAAAACCCGTGAAGAATGGATGGCCGACTACTATCGATGGGTATTCCAATTTGATTGTGCTAATTTACCTTATCTTGATTCAACGGGCGCCCTTCAAAATCTGAACCAGCCGAATGGGGTCTTTTTCCTTAACGGCAAAAGAACCACCGTGCCCCTTCAGATAACAGTTCCAGCCGGTCAACGGATATTCCTCGGTCAGCCCAACATCTATGCGCCCTATCCCAACACCCTTTTCGGAACCCCTGGTCCCAATCAAACATTGGATGAATTCCTGAAGATACAAATGGATGGTTTTTTGAGCAACTACACTGATAATTATGCTATTCTCGATGGCGACACGCTCAATCTGGATGGTTACCGAACATGGACCGGCTCATTTCAAGTTAATTTAAATCCCGATTTGGTCAATTGTGTATTTCCCCAAACTCCCCAATACCTCTTTGCAGGTGGAGATTTCGTGATGCTGAAGCCCTTGTCTCCAGGGCAACATACCATAAAGCGGGGCGGTATTTACTATGGCTATTATTTGGAATGGAATTATATCATCAATCAGTTGTAACTGATGTGGAACTGAAGTAGTGCGTTTTTACACTTCTGTTCCATCTGGAATCGATGCTCATCATCAAACTAGTTAAAAATTAAGTGACCGGGCCTTTGTGTGTAATTATCACAGGGGTCCGGTTGCTTTACTTTGTATCAGTCCATTTGAATATTTATTTGATTTTATCATTCTGCAATTATTGATATATGGAAAACCAATCCAATAAAACATCCAAATTCCGTTTAATACTCACCGGTATTATCGGGAATGTGATGGAGTGGTATGATTTCGCCATTTACGGTTACTTCGCCGCAACCATTGGTAATTTGTTTTTCCCATCGGAAGACCCGACCATTTCGCTCATCGCCTCCTTCGGGGCGTTTGCTGCCGGCTTTCTGGTGCGGCCTTTGGGTGGTTTGATATTCGGGCGCATTGGCGATTTGTATGGTCGGCAAAGGGCATTGTTCCTATCGGTGCTTGTAATGGCCGTGCCCACGGTTCTGATCGGTTTATTGCCCTCGTATGCCACCATTGGTTTGTTCGCACCCATTCTCCTGGTTCTTTGCAGGATTACGCAAGGGCTTTCGGTAGGCGGTGAGTTTACCAGCTCGTTGGTTTTCCTAACCGAGAATGCGCCTGAGGGTCGCAGGGCCTGGTATGCTGTTTGGGGTGCATGGGGTGCCTCTGCAGGAACGCTGCTGGGAGCAGGGGTCGGTTATGTAATTGCGAGCATGATGGAAAAAGAGGCGTTAGATAATTGGGGTTGGCGCATACCTTTCATCATTGGCGGAGGAATCGCCTTTTTCGGTTACTGGCTGCGAAATGGATTGAAGGCCGAAGCTCCGGGCGTGCATTCAAAAACACCTGCGAAAGACATCTTCACCAAATACAGGGCAGATATGGTTCGCGTGGTGTTGCTCAACATCGGTTTCACCGTGGCCTTTTACACCGTATTTGTTTATACGGTAAATTTCCTGCAGCAGGTGAGTGGTTTCACCGATTCGAAATCGTTGCGAAACAATGTGATTTGCATGGCATTCTTACTGCTGATATTGCCTGTTTCTGCTCATTTGTCCGACAAGTACGGCAGAAAAAAAGTGCTTGCGCTGGGCTTTATATTGCTTGCTTTGGGTGGCATACCTTTGTTTCATGTGATGGGAATGGGCATCCGTTGGGTAACCATTGCCTGTGAGCTTGGACTTTCGCTCGGTGTTGGCATAGTTGCCGGTGCCATGGCTGCAACCAATGTGGAGTTGATGCCCAGGGAGGTCCGATGTACGGGCCTGGCCTTTTCTTATAACATTGCCGTTGGTATCTTTGGTGGCTTAACGCCGATGTTGGTTGCTTGGGCACTCGATTACTTCAAAGAACCTGCCGCTCCCGGTTATTGGGTGGCGGCCACTGCAACGGTATCGCTTTTGACCTTGTTGTTTGCAGTACGGGAAACATCCAAGGACAAGATCTGAAACCAGGTTTGTTTTAAAACTATTAAATATGAATGCATCGTCCACCTAACACAGGTGGCTATTAAATCAAAACAATGAAAATTAACAAACCTGTATTATTCTTCTTTATCGTATTCCTTGCGGGATGGTATCG
>JBMTLM010000202.1:0-4279 GCA_049431185.1 Bacteroidia bacterium
TTCATCCCCAGGGAAACCATCTTTCGCCGTGAAAATCAAAATGCCGACATTCCCCTTCACGGGTTTGATGCCCTTCACCACTACCTTGATGGAGGATTTACCGGTGTGGTTGGTGAAGGCATTGCAAGGAGCAAGCAGCAATGCAATGGCTAAGGAACGAATGAATATATCTTTAATGTTCATAGGAATTGATCAATTAACAAATGAGCCATGATAGCCGAATGGAACCGTATGCGGCAAGTATGCCCTGGCTTGCTCCTGCATGGTGGTCGCGTTGATAACGAGCAAGAACGATTTCATCTTTGAAGCGTCTAAAACCACACTGAGCAAGACGCCATCCGATTCTGATTGGGCATCGGGATGGGCTACAAAAACGGGTTCGCCCGGATAACATCCATTTACATGCCAAGTAAGCGATTCGCCTGTTTGCATGTCGATGCGAACGAGTTGGTTGTAGAAGCCCTCCCTTTGGGTATCATGGACGCCACAACCATACACAAAACGATAATCTTTTATGCCATGACAATGATCCACGTCGATATGGGGTAGTTCAATACACGCATCAGAAACGATTTTACGAGACAACAAACGTGCCTGCTGAACATCCAATTCAAAACGCTCCATCCTACCAAATGGAAGGACGTTGTCGTCATCTTCCAACCGTGATGCATAATAGCTTTGGATGATGCCTGCATCGGGGTAAGTTGCCATATCGACGACCAAGCGACCTTGATCTTCAAAAGCGTTCACGTGATGAAAGCTGAAGAAGGAGTCGCATTTGATGACGGCCTTTTTCCGGCCGGTTTTACGATCGATGATAATGAACCTGGAACCGTTTTCCGGTTTCCATTTGAAATTCTCAATGAAAGGCTTCAAGCGCAGGGCCAATTTCAACGACTGCACCACCAATGGAAATTCAGCGATGATGAAGTAGTTTTCACTCATGCCAAAACTGTGCAGGTAGGCAGGATGCAGCACGGGAATGCTGGCCACCTTCCTGGTTTGAGCACCGATTTCAAAAATGGAATAAAAGTTGATCGGACCGTATTCAACCACGAGGTTGTAAGAACGATCACCGTCATTCAATGGATGCGCAGTGGTCATACGGCTGCGGCCTTCCAAACCGAAATCATAAACGCCCACCGACTTCAATGTATCGGGATCGATTTGGATTTGCATTAGCGGCTCACCGAAGGCAAAAGCCTGTCGACCCATTCGACCCACATTCACTTTGGCACTGTCGGTAATGAGCGGGTCCTTGCTGAACAAGGTTTGCAACTTGCCAAACAGGCTGCGACACGGATCCGTTGCGAAATCAGAATAGAGAAACCTACCGGTTTCCTGGTAAGATTGGTAGGCCCGACATTCCAGGAACCTACTTTTATAGGAGACTTGACCGTTTTTCATTTGAAAACGGTGGAGCATGGCCAATCCATCAAACCAATGTCGCATGGGCTTGTCGGCTTCCACCATTCCCGGACCGTTGCGGAGCAAGGAGCCTTCCAACCAGAGGGGGAAGTCCCCGGAAACCTCCAAGGCAGCCACATCGGCTTCCGCCGCATTGGTGCGGAATCCTGGTTTGAAATATGCCGGCTCGGTATGCATGGTGCAAAGTTACTTACGCGACCAACAACTCCTCCTGAAAGGATTTGATGCGTTCGTGATTGATGACGGCTGATTGCGGGTCGATCAAGGTGGCGGCGATTTTGCCGGAAGCGATTACTGCGGGTACGCCAGCACCCGGATGGGTGCCCGCTCCTGCGAAGTACAATCCGTCGAAGAAGGATGATTTGTTGTGAGGACGCATCCATCCCGACTGAACAATGGAGGGCTTTACGGAGAAAGCTGCTCCTTTGTGGCTGTTGAGTGTTTGATTGAAATGAAGGGGGTCGATGCTGTGCTGGGCAATGATATTTTCCTTCAGGTTGGGTAGGTAGTTTTCCTCCAAGAAAGAGAGGACCCTGTTGTTGTATTCGGGACCGGCCTGTTTCCAATCGATTCCGGCATCCAAATGCGGCACCAAAGACAGGACATAGAAAGATTCACAACCTTCGGGAGCGATACTTTCATCAGTGATGGTGGGCATATGCAGATAGAGGGAGAAATCGTCCGGCAGTTTCTTGCCGTTGAAAATATCCTTCAGCAAACCCTTGTAGCGTTTTCCCAAGATGATATTATGGTGGGCGAGTTTGCTGTCGAGGTATCGGCGCTTTGTGCCAAAATAGACCACCACGAGTGAATTGCTGTATTGCAGGTTGTCGAAATACAAATCCAGGCGAAAAGGTCTATTGCGTTTGGCGATCATGTTTTTGTAGGTGAACGCAACGTCCGCATTGGATACGATTGCATCCGCCTTGTGCACCTCGCCGCTTTGCAATCGTACACCATAGGCTTTACCGTTGGAGATCAGTATCTCCTCGACTTCCGTATTCAAACGCAAATTACCTCCTAATTCGGTAAATAGCCTGGCCAATCCTGCTACGGCAGCGCCGGTCCCACCCCTGGCATAATGCACACCCCACTCTTTTTCAAACTGGATGATCAAACCATAGATGGAGGGTGTATCAAACGGATTACCACCCACCAACAACGGGTGGAACGAGCAGACCCTTCGCATGAAATCATCCTTCACATATCGTGCAGCATAATGATACATGGGAAGGAACGTATTGGTCTTGATCATGTCGGGCATGATCTTGAGCATATCGGTAAACTTCAAGAAAGGCTTTTCCGTGTAAGGGTGGAATTTTTCAAAAACCTGTACCGTGGAGTTGACGAATTGCTCAAAGCCCTCAACATCACCGGGAGCGAACCTGGCCACTTCGGCTTTGGCCTGCTGCATGTCGCGGTAATAGTTGTAGCCCTCGCCCTCATGGTTGAAGATCTTGTAGAAAGGATCCAGCGGGATGAGGTCGAAATAATCCTCGCGTTTTTTTCCAGCCAATGCATACAGTTCATCGAACATATAAGGGGCTGTAATGACGGTAGGTCCGCCATCAAATTTGAATCCGTTGACTTCGTATTGGTATCCACGGCCACCCGGCTTGTCGCGTTTATCATAAAGCGTCACTTCATGTCCTGCCGCAGCCAGACGAATAGCGGCGGAAAGGCCACCGAAGCCGGCGCCAATTACGATGATTTCCTTCTTGGAAGTAGCCATAATTATAGTTTTGAAAATTGTTAAGGATTTGCGGTTTGTAAGGGGTTCCCAATAATCAACTTGGGAATCATTTTCAGCTTTCCCCATTGGGAAACGACGGCTCGCTTGCGGAATACATCATAACCGGACTCTTCGATTTTGGAAAGAATTCCCCTGTAGAAAACCAATGCAGCTGAAACAGCCAGTCTGCCGCTGGGATTAAGCATCGAAATGCCTTTCCAGGATTCCTTATACAAGGCATCCACGCGATTGATCTGAAAACGCATGAAAGACTGCCAGTTTTCATCGAGGATTCCCTCTCTGATATGGGTTTCAGAAACCTTGAACGCCCTCATTTCCTCTTGTGGCAGATAAACACGACCCAAATGGTAATCCTCTGTGATGTCGCGAAGGATGTTGATCAACTGCAAGGCTACTCCGAGTTGGATCGCGTGTTGGATCGCATCCTTGTGTTTGAAGCCAATGATATGCATGCTCATGAGCCCTACCGTGGATGCCACTCCGTAACAGTATTCAGACAACTCGTCGAATGTCAGGTAACGCTGCTTGTTCAAATCGGAGGCCACACCATCGATCAATTGGTGTGCATATTCCACAGGAATGTTAAATTTCAAACGCGTGTGAGCCCAAGCGATGGATACAGGATCATTGGCTTGGGGGATATTGGTAAGCGAGCGCTGGCGCCATATCTCGGCAGCACCTTCAACATGGTTGGTGGGTCGGTCCACGATATCATCAGAGGTTCTGCAAAAAGCATACAATGCTCGAATACCTTTGCGTTTTTCCTCCGGAAGTAGCCCCGATGCCATGTGAAAAGACTTGCTATGAATGGCCGTGAGCCTACTGCAATATTCGTGAGCCGCTTCCAAGGCATCTCCGCTGAGCAATGCAGGAAAATCCGTCAAAGCCTCCTCCCTTCCTGGCTGGGTGGCTTTTAGCAATAACTGTGAAAGCCAAAACGGATGGCTCATAAGGGAGGCTTTAGGGAGATGGTTCACAATCCGTAACACCGCTGATTCACAAATTGTTTCAACCCTCAAGCGGGGTCGACATCAAAACTGGCTTGGAAAGCCTTTAAACGACTGATTACTCGTTATTTATAATCAAAAAGTGAGGCTG
>JBMTLM010000203.1:0-4276 GCA_049431185.1 Bacteroidia bacterium
ATAAGGTGGCGGTAGCACCGATGTTTAATGTGTTGGTGAAAGTGCCGGTCTTATTGTAATCAATCCAAGCAGCAATGTAATTGGCCGAGAACCAGGTTCCACAGGCCACCTTGATTTGATAGGTGTTGGCCGCCGTGAGGATGGCAGTTTTATTAACCGCTGGGAGGTAGAATTCATAATCAGGTGGGTGCGATTGGAAACCACATGGGTTACCTGGGGTAGGACAATTGGGTCCTGCGGCAGAAAGAGGAGTGTTACCTAAAGGACCATTGTTAATTCCTCCTGTTCCGTTAAAATCATCCAGTTGAACACATTGAATATAATCGTTATTGGTATAACCGGCCCAAGCTGTACCAACTGAATACGAAGGGATGCAATAGGTCAAATCAATTAAACGAGCACCGGAAAGAGATTGAGGATTGAGAACTATAGCGGCAGCTGGATTGCTAGCTTGGGCTGAAACCCATTCCGCATCCACAAAGTTACCGGAGTTCGCACTTGGAGAAATATCGTATGTAATCCAAAAGTAATTATCACCGAACTGCAACCATTTTGTAGGGTCTATCCCACCACCCCATGCAGTTGTTAGGAAGGTGTAATTGGTGGCCCAAGGGCTGACGACTGTTCCTATTAACTCGGCAAGGCTTGCATCAAATGCATTAGTACCGCCAGTCCACCATAATTTGGCAGTAGAAATGTCAGTGGGAGGGCTATTGGACCCGTTGGTGTTAAATGTCCAGTTGTTGAGAGTAAGTTTAGCGCCAGTAGTTGCATTGCTACCAGATGTTCTAATCTTGCAACCTACAATCATCTGATTTAAATTATTTGGCTGAGTAGTTGCAGTGTTTTGCAAAGTTAATCCACTTTGACCTGCAATGATACTTGGTGACGCAGCGGGATATTCCGTTATTGAAAAATCATCCAAATAAATTGTGTTTCCGTCGGCAGAATGCCCCATTAAAATAATGTATATTCCTTGAGTACTCCAGGCAACCACATCTGCATTAGGAATTGTAAAGTTGATTTGAAACCAACTATTGGCAGGGCAGGCAGGGGCTTGTGAAAAAGAGCGAGGAATGCTATTATAAGAACCATTCAAAGTCACTCGTTTTGCTGTTGTTTGTAAGGAAGTTGGATTAACAGCAGATCCAGCAGTTTGAACATGGATGGAAATACTGTCAAAGGTTGAATTATACAAGCCATCATCACGATACATCCAAATTGATCCAGTAAGATTATTTGCACCAATGGAGGCAATATCCAATTTCTTGGAAGTCACATAGGCCTTTTCTCCATTAATGATGTAAAAAGAATTGAAACCGAGCATTGTACTACCTGTACGTGGCGTGCAAGTAGGATTAAGACCCGTACCATAACGGCTAAATCCAGGGGCAGTAGAATTGCATGTCCCTGCGGTATAGCTACCTACAGTTGTACAATACTTGGAAGTGCTCCATCCCATAGGCATAGAAGCCAGTCCCACCGGCGCGGGGGCATAGGTCACCGACGAACCGTTGGTAATTTCAAAACCTTCGTTGTACACTACTTGCGCTTGGGAGCTGCTGGCGGTAAGGGTGGCCAAGGCTGCGAATGACAAGAGCACGAAAATCGACTTCTTCATGCGGCAGATTTTTGTAATGGTTCCAATCATGATATGAGAGGTTTATTGGTTAGATTTCAAAGCTTTTGAGTCTGGTGTGGATTGGAGAGTCTACACCTACTCGCGTCAAATTTAAAGATTTATTGATACGAAATGCGGACTACATTATCATTTTTTGAGCTAAGTACAAGAATTTCCCAATTTTGTAATAAAACACATATAATCACTTGATTTTAAAACAATTTAGACTTCAAAATAGTTTGTTTTACCCTACACTTCTCCACACACTTGACCAAAATAGTCCAACTTGGGGTGAAAGCCCCAATAACCTTGGCGAAAACCAAAGCTGTTGATAAAACACAGTTATGCCAAAAGCCATAAAGCAGCTAAAATTTCCTCAATTTTGAGTCCACTGATTGAGCTAACCAAGATCACAAATTAACATGAAAAAAATAACTATCTTATTGATTTCCTGCCTGTTCATTTCAAATTTGATACAGGCGCAAGCCGTGAATCAGGCGCCTCTCAACGCCGAATTGATGTGGATGCTAGGCCGCGTGGCCAATCCTGTGGTTTCACCGGACGGCAAAACCATTCTCTACGGGGTTAGGCGTTTCAACATCCAAGAAAACAAAGGGTTTAACACCTTGTATGCCATGCCTATCGCCGGAGGCGAACCCAAGGAGATCGCCAAGCCCAACGATAAGGTCAGCAACCCTGTTTGGCATCCCTCGGGCAAAAAAATATTTTTCCTTTCCACCAAATCAGGCTCCTCTCAAGTGTGGGTGATGAACCCCGATGGAACCGAAAAAGAGCAAGTAAGCTTCACCGACACCGATATTACCAACCTTGGCTTTGCCCCCAACGGTGTGAATGTGTGGGTGACCCGCGATGTGAAAACCATGGAATCTTTCCGTGACCAAAACGGAGACCTGGATAAAACCACGGCACGCATTTATGACGACCTGATGTACCGCCATTGGGATCATTGGGAGGACCAAATGTCGAGCCATGTGTTTCACGTGACCTACAACGACGACAAGAAACGCCTAGCAGGAGAATATGTGGATCTGCTCGAAGGAGAACCCTATGATTCGCCACTGATGCCTTTCGGCGATGCCGACCAAATCGCCTGGAGTCCCGATGGTAAAAAAATCGCCTATACCTGTAAAAAGCTTTCCGGAACACAGGCTGCCATGAGCACTAACTCTGATATCTACGTGTATGATCTCGCCACTAAAAAAACCATCAACCTCAGTGAGGGCATGATGGGTTATGATACGCGCCCAGCCTTCTCACCCGATGGCAGCAGCATTACCTGGCTGAGCATGGAAACACCCAAATACGAAGCCGACCGCAATCGTTTGTTTGTGTACGAATTCAAATCCGGTACCAAAACCGAACTTACTGGCGGATTCGATTACACCATCGATTCCTACCAATGGTCGCCCTCCGGCAAAGAGATTTATTTCATTAGCGGCATCAACGCCACCGACCAGATCTGGAGTATCACCACCGACACCAAGAAGAAACCCGTGATCCGACAAATCACCACCGATATCGCCGACTACACTGGTTTCTCATTGCATTATGATGGTAAAAACACCACCATGGTGGCGGCACGCATGAGCATGTCGGAGCCGACTGAGCTGTATCGCATTGATTTGAAAACGGGCAAGCCCACACAACTCACCTTCACCAACCAAGAGTTGCTCAGCGGCGTAAAAATGGGCAAGGTGGAAAAACGTATGGTGAAAGCCACCGATGGCAAAGAAATCCTCACCTGGGTGATTTATCCTCCCAACTTCGATCCCAATAAAAAATACCCTGCGCTATTGTATTGCCAAGGCGGACCGCAAAGCACCGTTTCGCAATTCTTCTCGTATCGATGGAATTTTCAATTGATGGCGGCTAACGAATATATCATAGTAGCCCCCAACCGCAGAGGCCTCCCCTCCTTCGGTACCGAATGGAACCGACAAATTTCTGGCGATTGGGGTGGACAAGCCATGCAGGATTTGCTGAGCGCGATTGATGATGTGAGCAACGAGCCATATGTGGATAAGAAGCGTTTAGGTGCCGTAGGCGCCAGCTTTGGTGGTTATTCGGTGTATTGGCTTGCTGGACATCACAACAAACGCTTCAGTGCGTTCGTATCGCATTGCGGCGTGTTCAATCTGGAGAGCATGTATGGCACCACCGAAGAGCTATTCTTCGCCGACTTCGATATGGGTGGCGCTTATTTTGATAAGCCTACTCCTAAAACCTACACCGATTTTAACCCGAAAAATTTCGTTGAGAAATGGGATACACCCATCCTGGTCATCCACAACGACCTCGACTACCGTGTGCCAATCAGTCAGGGTATGGAAGCCTTCACCGCTGCACGTTTACGCGGCATCCCAGCCCGATTCCTCTCCTTTGAAGACGAAAACCACTGGGTCACCAAACCACAAAACAGCATCATGTGGTACCGCACGTATTTTAACTGGCTGGATATGTGGTTGAGGCAACCGTAATCTTAGTTACTAGTTACAAGTTTCTAGTTACAAGTTTCTAGTTACAAGTGATTAGTTAGATGTATTCCATTGAAGTGCTAGACTGCAGATGATTAGATGACCTTTTACTTGTCACTTGTCACTTGTCACTTGTCACTTGTCACTTGTCACTTGTCAC